>CAJWOS010000047.1 GCA_913044235.1 uncultured Pseudomonadota bacterium | reverse complement strand
AAGCGCGTCGCGTACGCGTGGGCGCTCGCGCTCGGCGGCGACCAGGGCGCCAAGCTGCTCACGAAGCTCGGCCTGATCGAGCCCGCGATCGACTACGCGATCGAGTCGGGCGCGTTCGACCACGCCTTTGAGCTCGCGCGCTCGTCGTGCGCGTCGAAGCTGCCCGAGATCCACCTGAAGCACGCGCTCTACCTCGAGGACGAGGAGCGGTACAAAGACGCCGAGGCCGAGTTCATCAACGCGTCCAAGCCGCGCGAGGCGATCGACATGTACGTCCACCAGCAGGGCTGGGCCGACGCGATGCGCGTCGCCGACACGTACGACCCGTCGGCGGTGCCCGACGTGTACGCCGCGCAGGCGCGCGCGGCCGCGGACGCGCGCGACTATGCCAAGGCCGAGGAGCTCTTCCTGCTCGGCTCGAAGCCCGAGCTCGCGCTCGCCATGTACCAGGAGGCGGCGATGTGGCCCGAGGCGCTCGCGCTCACCACTCGATCTCTGTTCGTGGTGCTCACACTGCAGGGTCTCGTCGGGGCTGCCACCGTGCGCTCGATCGGCAGAACGGAGCCAGCCAAGCTCGCTGCCATGACCGCTCTCTGGGAAACCCAGCCCGAAGCACCGCTCGAGCTGGGGGCATGGCCCCTGGACTTCACCGAAAAGAACCGCGATGGCTTTCAGATCAAGGGCCTCGTGTCGCTCTGGGTACACGGGAACGCCAGCGCCGAGGTGCAGGGAGCCCTGCAGACCCGAATGGAGGACCGTCCTCCGGTATTGGCGGTCTATGCCCTCTTTCAAGCGACCATGGGGCTCAGTTTTCTCGCATGGATGAGTGCCCTGGTCGCATGGCGCCGAGCTGCAAGCGGCAGCATTCCCCGTTGGTGGATCGCCCTCACAACCGTGCCCACAATCTCCCTGGCGTGGATGTCCAGCTGGTTGCTGGCGGAGCTTGGACGCTCTCCATGGACCATTCGCCACCTTCTGCGTGTGGGAGACGCCACCTGGACCCCCTATGGGATGGCGCCAACCGGCATCTTGTGGTTCCTGACCATCATCATCGTGGTCGGTGTGGCCGTCCGACGAGTGCTTCGCCTCGACCCACCCCCCGCTGAGCCCACCACAGGGGGACCAGCGGCCGCGCGTCCTTGACCTTCCGTGCGGCTGCATCATCCACTTGCACCTCGCTTCGGCCCGCACGCTCGGGGCGAGCGCCGATGGAGAGCTCGGCCATGAACCGCATACCCGCACCCATTCTCGGCGACCTCGACCGCGCATTCGCCCTGGTCGAACACGAGCCCGATGCGAGGCCGTGGCTGAACGAGCTGCTTTCCGCAATTGCGCTTCCACCGCGGGGACAGGCTGTGGTCCTGGGGACCCGACTCGGTTCCCCGGCCCGCACCTTTGCCCAGCAGCACCCCAACTGGCTCGTGACCGCACTGGATCCCTCCGTCGCCCTCCTGTCCGCATCACTGGATGCGGTCCGACCCGCAGGTCTCTCCGCGCAGCTCACGATGCTGCAGGCCCAGCCCACAGAGCTTCCTCTCCCCGCCCAGTCTGTAGACGCCATCCTGGGAGACTTTCCGCTTGCGCACATCGCGGACCGGAAGCAGCTGAACACCTGGGCCACCACATGTGCGCGCGCGCTGAGCCCAGATGGCGTCTTGGCAGTTCGGGTGGCGGCTTCCCGGTGCACGTCGGCGATGGTGGAGCAGGCTCTACAGGGGTGGTCCCCTCCCTACCGCTCGCTGCTCCGACCGGTCTGGCTGGCGTCCTTCGAGCTGCAGACCATCATCGAGGCCCTCCGACAGGCTCACTTTGACCGGGTGTCGGTGGAGCCGGCATTAAGCCTTCCGCATGCAGTCTCGCACGTCGTGGTCGCGAAACCATGAGTCTGGTCTTCACCTGGGCAGACCACCTCACGGTCGATGGAGACAGCGTCAGCGAAGATGCTGCAACGCTCCTCTCCGCTGCCCTGCGGGGGGCCCCACCTCCCCCTCGGCCCATTACGGTCCAGCTTTTTGGCCTCGACCTCGACACGGGAATGGCCACGGTCGCTTGGCACCAGACGGTGCGTGCCTTGCGCGATCACTTCGGCAGCGTCACTCTGGTGGAGGCGCCCCAGATGCTGGCCCACAGTCTCTACAAGGTTGGCGATCTCGCCGATGGCAGAATTGTTCTGGTCATGCCGCGAAGCGATGAAGGGCTCACGGCAAACTGACCGGCCCGTCCGTGTCGGCGGCGCGATACCCGGTCTGCAACCCCATTGAGATGGCACCAGAAGCGCAGACTGCGCCTGCTGTTGCACTTCACGCGACATCCATCCCAAAACTGTCCACCTGGAGCATCAAGCCGTGCAGCGCCTTTCCCTGATCAGCATGTGTGTACTCTCCGCGGCCTTGCTGGCATGCGGAGGCTTGTTCGGTACCGACGACGCCACAACCAGCGACGATGCAACCGACGCTCCCTCCGAACCGTCCGAAGCCGTCGACGATGATGTCGCGGCACATGACCCGCTCCCCCAGGACCAGGCCGCAGCCGGACGAGCGGTCGCAGTGGAGCTGTGTTCCATCAAGGGCGCGTCGTTCAAGGCCGACTCCACGATGGGCGTGTTCAAGTCGATCGCAGTCGATGGTGAACGATTGATGGTCGCCACAGGAGATGGCAAGCTCCACGCGCTCGCGATCTCGCATGAAGACGGCTGTGTGCTCACGCCCGACCCCGACTTCGGAGATGGCGGCGTCATGACCTTCGAAAAAAAGGTCGAGTGGGTCTCGGCGAGTCAGGGCACTGTGGTGGCATCCAACGGAGTCTTTGAGAGCTACGTGTTGCGCGGCAACACCCTCGCCTACAAGTGTGCTGCAGATGGGTACATCGAGCTGGACTCCAGCGGCTCGTGGGGCATCGCTCCTTGGGTGAGCTCGACGGTGGAGAAGGTCACGTTCGACGAAAGTGCATGCGTCGCCACAGATTGGACCCTCGCCGACCTCGGTGACGACACCCAGCGCAAGGGCAACTTCAGCTCCATCCATGCTTCGGTAGTGATCGGCGACACCGTCTTCATCGGCGGCAGCCTCGCCAAGTCGGTGGATGCCAAAGAGACCAAGGTGATTGGCGTCTACACCGCAGCGGGCACAGAAGTGCGCCGCTTCGGCGGCTCCGACAGCCTCGCCGGCCCGGAGACGTTCGGCTGGATCCATGCCATCAACCAATGTAAGCCCGGCATCTGCATTCTGGACAGCAACTTACGGCGGCTCACCATCTGGGATGATGCAGGCACCTACCAAGGTGTGGTCGAGCTGAAGACGCTCCTCGGACTCGAGTACCCATGGATCAACGACTTCGCCGTGGGACCGGATGGGGCCGCTTGGTTCGCTGCAGGCAACGACGGTGCAGCCGACATCGCCAGTGGCTACATCTACCGGGTCACCGGTCTGGCCGAGGGGATTGCGACCCGTTCCAACTTCGGCACCAGCCGGATGCGCGAGGCCCTGAAGTCCCAAAAAATCCAACTCGAGCTGGAGCGGAGAAAGACCTCCGTACGCGACCGACTGCAGCAGCAACTCGATGAACAATCGACCAACACCGCGCCGGCCTCACAGTCCAGGTCGAAGGGCAAGGGCAAAGGCAAAGGCAAAGGCAAAGGCAAAGGCAAGGGCAAGGGCAAGGGCAAGGGCAAGAAGCGCAAGAACGGCAAGCGCAAGCGGTGAGTCGCTCCGTGCGGCACCGCGGTGGCCACTCTGTTCCGCCGCGACGCATGTCGTGCGTGACCGCTGCTACGGCTGTTCCGCCAGCAGGTGGTGGGGCGCCTCCATCCGAAGCCGCACCTCGATGCGCCGGTCTTCGCGACAAGCAGCCCCATCCGCTGCGCACTCGCTGGCTCCCTTGCCGGTCACCGTGCGGTCCGGGCCATAGCCATTCACCCCGAAGAGAGGCTGTCCGCCGCGGCTTCGCAGCTCATCCAGGCCTGGCCGCCGAGCCAGTAGCTGCGCCCGGGTCCACGAGGCACGACGCGCCGAGAGGCAGTGGTTGTCACAGTCATCGAGGCGGTCGACAGTGTCGGAATGGCCCTCGATCAGCACACTCTCCAGGGCCGCCACTGGCGCCTGTGGGCACCCATCGGGGGCACGAGTACAGGCGTAATCTGGCAGGGTCTCCGCCAGTGCATCCGCCAGCCGGTCGAGGGCCGCAAGCGTGATGGGGTCGTCGGAGCGGTGTTGACCGGGCGCGAAGCGAATCGCCCCCTCCCCCAGTCGCACCACACCGGGCTCCTGAGCGATGGTTACCGGCACCCCCGCCGAAGTGAGGTGCTCCACAATACCGGTCCGAAGATGCTGCTGGTCACCTGCAGCACGGGTGAGCGCATCGATCTCGATCACGCGCGCCTGCTCCGTGCGAGACAAGGACATTGCAAACACCATGGCCAGCAGCATGAAGAGCAGCAGCAGCCCGGCCATCAGATCGCCGACGGCCTGTAGACCCGCACTGTCATCTTCGACCGCTTCGCTCGACGGCCGCCTCACGGTCGACGCTCCAGCTCCGCGAGCAGCGCTTCCAGCACTGGTACTAGGCGCGCCAGCTCGGATCCGCCACTCGCCCGCTGCAGCGCGGTCAGTCGGTCTGCAGTCACTTCCATGGCCGAGGCACTCAGGCGTACCTGATCTGCCGCATGCGACAGCTGTGGTCCAACAGCCTGCAACGTGGCCGCTGCCGTGGTGAGCGCCGAGCTGGCATCGGTATGGTGCGCCAGTCCAGTCCGCAGCGCTGCAGTCGACTGCTGGAGCACGGCAAGGCGACCACCGAGTCGATCCGAAGCTTGGCGCAAGGTCTCTGCCGCGTCGTGATTCGAGCGCGCAGCTGCGTCAAGACGACTCGTGGCCGCATCAAAAGCCTGCGACGCCGCGGAAAACTTCGCCGCGACCTCGCCCAGCTCCGTGAGTGTAGGCGCAAGAGTCTCATGCACCGCACGCCCAGTCTCTTGAATCGCATCCGACCCTGCATGGGGCTCTACCGCAGATGCCTCGTCCGGTGGCGAGCCACTCTCGGTGACCTCGTCGCCTGGGCTCAGGTGGGCCTCGATCTGCTCAAGAACTTCCAACAGGGACTGCACACCGACCGGGTCCGCCCCCACTGGCGTCTCCGAACGCTCCTGCTGCATCGACTGCTCGAGCTGCAGTTCCAGTCCGCGCCAGATGCGCTCTTGGGCAGCCAGCCCATCCCTCACATCACTCCAGCGACTCTCGTGTTCCGCCAGGACCCGCTCCATCGCGCCGGTCCGTTCCACCAATACGGGCACCGACTCGAGTAGGCTGTGCATGCGGTCGGCCCATTCCGGCGCGGGCGCGGACGGGGCCAGACCATGCACTGCAGACTGCAAGTCGGTCACCACAGCTGCGAGCTGAAGCGCCGCCTCCGGCAGTGACGCAGGCTTCCCTTCCGTGCCGCCAGAACCTGCCGGGGCCGGCATCGAGTCCCCTCCGCGCCGCTCGGAGGTCTCGGCCAGTCGCTCCAGCACTGGCACCAATGCCGCGGTGGAATCTCCCTGCTCCACCAACCGCTGCAGCTGCTGGGTGAGCTGGATGTCCGACGACTCGATCCGAATGCCGATCCGCATCGACGCAGCGGTCTCGGAGAGGTCTCGGTCCACCCGCCGTGCGGCACCGAGACGCACCACCGCGGTGAGCACCAGCGACCCGGTCAGTCCAGCCACCGACGTGACAAACGCCGTGCCGCTGCCGGCCAACAGCCCAAACATTGCAGCCTGAAGCGCCTCCGTGCGCGCATCCCCACTCGAGATGGCTTGGATTCCACCGAAGTCGGCTTCCACAAGTCCTAAGGTAAGCCCGAGAAACGTGCCCAAGATGCCCAGGCTGACCAACAGTCCGGCCAGACGCGAAATCGCGGCATCACTCCATCGCCCAGCGTCGAGCATGGACGCTCGAAACCAGTCGCCTGGGGCACTCGTGCTGCAGAGGATCGTGGTCCCATCGCTGCGCACCACCGCTTCTACCGTGGCGGCGTATGGCGCCCACAGAGCGCCGAGGATCGACACGGAGCGAAACGCTGCATCAAGCTCAACCCAGCGCTCCGCAAATGCCACCGCCGGGTCCGAACTCGACGCCAGCTCCGCAGCGAGTCTCCTCCCCGGTCGAAGAGCACGCATCACCGAGATCGCACGGGCAACGCCGCCCACAACACCCACAGCCGTGCCCAGCAGAACCAGGACACAGATCACGACGGTGACGACTTGAGGCAACGACATCACAACTCAGCGAGTGGTCGATTGGAGTAACCGCTTCAGGGAGCGCTTCGAAGCTTCCCGCGTCGGTTCGCCGGTTGCCCACCCCGACTTCCCGCGGCACACTGAAGCTGCGATCGGGTCGCTCAGGCGTACTCGACGAGAAGGGATTCACCATGTGGCTCGAGCCCGTCATCACTGCATTCGCATTGAACGCGATCGCAGTCGACGCATCCCCTGTGACGCCGTTGGACCACCCTGTCCATGCCGAGCTGGCGGCGGAGTCCGATTGGGAGCACGCCTACACCAGTGACGCAGTCGTGGTGTACAAAAAGTCACTGAAATCTGTGGATCACATCGCGTGGATGGGCCGGACCTCCCTACCCGAGACCGTCTCGCCAGCGGCCCTGCTTGCGTTGCTCGAAGACACCGGCTCACACGCGCAGTACAACCGCTCCCTCGCTGCGTCGGTGGTTCTCGATCGGACAGGCGGTGTCACCACCTTCTATCAGGTCGTGCAGACCCCAAACTACGTGCCCCTGTCGGACCGCTGGTGGATCGCCCAAGCCCGCAACCTGCATGGTGCCGACGACCCTCCAGCCCGACTCCGCCGCATCTGGGCCACGGTGCCATCGACCGAAATGCCCACTGTGGGCGCCCACCTCGCCACGACCTACCCAAAGGCCATCGAGATTGCATTCAGTGCGGGTCGCTGGGAACTGCGCCCGCGCGAAGACGGCTCGACTGAAGTGATCTACTGCATCGTGACCGACCCCGGAGGCGCGGTTCCGCGCTCGCTTTCTGCCCGCTTCGCTGGCCGTAGCGTGTCTGAGAACCTGCGCGCGATCCTCCGCTCCGCCGGGAATCGTTGACCGTTGTTGGCACGCGGTCGGTCCGATGAGCTACACCCTGCGCACCCACGCGAGGAGACCCCATGACTCGATTCCAACTGAGTGCTGCGCTGCTGCTGACCCTGGCGATGGGCTGCGAAGACGGTAAGACCGACAGTGGCGCAACCGTGAATCCATGCACCGCCGACGAATCGAACGGTGGCTGGCCGGCTTCCGTACAGCCCGCCTGTGTGGGCCAAGACATCATCGTCAGCCTCGGTTCCGGCGCCGCCATCGACCTAGACTGGGCCGACGAGAGCGACGTGGCCTGCTTTCCCGGTACCGAAAACCTCAATTTCGATGGCAACCACGTGTTTTTCTGGTTCGCCCAGCCCGAGAGCTCGATTCTCACCGTCACGGCCACCCCCAAGTCTGGCGTCGACTCGAGCGTATACGTGATCCAGTCGGCAAACCGCTACGAAGTCCCCCCCGGTGTGGTGAGCGCTGTCGCATGCGAAGCCGGCTACGACGCCCAAACAGACAGCAACCCCGGTGAGGCCGACGATGCCATCGTCACCGCAACCACCAATCCCTACGACATCCTGATTGGTGTTGCAGGCGCAGGTGGCACTACATCGGGAGCGGTCACGCTCTCGCTGTCGCTCGAACAGTAGGTACGCCCCGCCTCGCTCTTCCAGACGGTCGGAACGCTCCGGGCCGCCCAGCACGTCATCGCGGCGAAAGTCCAGCCCCGCGGCGCACCATGATACCGTGCCGCGGTTGGAGACCTCTGCAGTGCCTTTCCTGGCGGCCATTCCATGGGACCTCATCGGCGTGTTGGGCGGCGCATTTTGCTGCGGTTCGCTGTTTCTGTTCCTGGCCGGAACTCTCGGCGTCATCATCTACCGGTCGCAGACCAAAAATCCGATCGACGCCAATGCCCCTCCGCGGCCCAGGCTGCCCGCAGAATCACCAGAGACCCGGAGCATGTTGCTCTCTGTTGTGGGATACCAAGAGTCCCATACCCATGCCCGTGTCCGTGAGCGGTGGGGGCGCCCCATCACCTACACACGCACCCCCACAGACGGTGCGCACTGGTTCACGATTGCCAGCGGAAGCGAGCTGGAATTGACCGAACGGAACGGTCGACCTGGGGGCGTGCTCACAGGAGACTCGGTCTTGGACGACCGCTTCCTCTTGAAGACCGAGGAACCGTCCCTTGCACCCATGCTGGCCGATCCCGATCTCCGCGACCGCCTGCTCTCCCTGCCACGGGTGCACCTCGTGAGCGATGGTCGAGCGGTCACCTTCGTCGATGACCGGCTCGCGACTCTCCAACAGATGTGTTCCCCCTACGACGTTGAGTCTGCCGAAGGACGTGCGAAACAAGTCCTCATGCACGACGCCGTGGCCGACGTACTGGTCTTGGTTGCCGACCGGATCACTTGAAGACCGGCTCCTACTCGGGAGGCGGTGGAAGACATGCTCCCACACCACCGTGGTGTACACAGCAGGTGTGCGGCGGGTCGCCACAGCGGCAGACCGGATCGATACTGCCATCGGCGCACTGGAGCGGTGCTGAGGCTTGCTGTTGTTCCGAGGTACGGGCTGCCTCTGCCGCATGCTCTCGCTCCAGTCGAAGCCCCTGTCGAAGCGCAGCCAGATCCGGTGGGAGCGTCTCAGCAGCGAGCAAAGCCTGGGCCAGCGCAGCCTGCTCCACGGGAGTAGAGCCATTCCATGCCCGCCGGAACCAATCACTCCACCGATCCCCATCGACCGAGGCACGCGCCACGACCGCCAGCGCGGTGGGTGTACACGTTGCGGCGATGTCGTTCTGGCTGTCGACCAACAACTCCACCCCCAGTGGACTCTGCATGCGTTCGAGTGCGGCCACTTCGGCGACGCATGCCAAGGGATCGGACAGCGTTGCCACCACCCGCTCACGCACCACGGCGGGCGTGGTGGCTTGTCCGGCAAGCGTGGCTCGGGCCCGACGACTGGCCTTCCACAGCACCAGCCGCCATGCCAGCGCCTCCGGTGCACCGATCACCCCTCCGGGCGCAACCTGGAACCGCGACTCCGCCGGCCCCACCGCTTCCACCAATACCGTTCCGGTCAGCTGCACGGTGCCACCCGGACCATCGACCGACGCCATGATGGTGCGGGACCATCGACCGACCTCTAGCGGATGGAGCGCAGCGATTTCCCGCTCGAAGTCGTCGGAGACTCTGGCCCCAACGGCATCCAGAGCATCAAACCACGCCTGCACCATGGAAGACGCGGGCATCGGTTCCACCACATCGAGCGAAGGCGAGCGTGGACCCGCAGCCAGGAGCCCCAGCGACAGCAGCGCGAGTCCCCACCATCGGCGGATGCGCATCAGCCACGCCCCATGCCGTCAAAGCGGCTCAAAACACCAGCCCTTCCGATGCGATGATGTAGACCGTTCCGCCTTCCTCGGCACCGGCATCGCCTCCAGGCGCTCCGATCACGATGTCCTCCACGCCACCCCCGTCGAGGTCTCCCGCCATACTGACCGCCCATCCCGCCACATCGGCCTCCGACTCTCCGATGAATCCACCTTCGGCGTCGGTGAGGTAAGAAGTGCCCGACCACGGACCGAGCACCAAGTAGGCCGCGCCGGCGTTGATGGCAGCCGAGTCGTCGATATATGCGCCCACGAGGACATCATGCCGCCCATCGCCATCGATATCGGCTGTGGCATCCACGGCGTTGCCTGCCCGGTCCCCCGGCTGTCGACCGAGAATTCGGGCGTCGGCGTTGGCCAAAGTCGAGGTTCCTGACGTTGGCCCGTAGACGATGTAGATCAGCCCCGCTCCGTTGCCACCCACATCCTGATCCGGGGCACCCACCACCAGATCCGCGTAGCCGTCATCGTTGACGTCGCCGGGGGTGCCGATGGCGCCACCGGCCTGGTCACCCGCGGCCTCTCCGTACCAAGCCGTGGAGGCGTCGAGCGTGGAGCGGTCCGAGTCAATCGGTCCATCGAGAATAAAGAATGCACCGGCATCATCGCCACCGACATCGTCGCCGGGAGCGGCAACGAGCAGGTCGGGCACCCCATCTCCACCAAGGTCACCCGGTCCGTTGACCACTTGCCCCAGGAAGTCACCTTCCACAGCGCCGTGGATCCGTGCGACCGCATCGGCAGCAGAGAGTGTGCTGCCATCCGTGGCCGTGGGCATCAACAGCGCCACCCCCGCCCCCACACCGGCCTCGTCATCTCCGGGAGCACCCACCACAACGTCCGGGCGGCCGTCTTGGTCGATGTCGCCCACAAAGTCCACCGCGATGCCAACGTTTTGGCCGGGTCGCTCCCCCTCGTATCGCACCAGGAAATCGTCTGGCGAGAGGTCGCCGTCCCCACCCCCCGCGTGGATTGTGAGCGCACCAGCGGCATTGCCACCTTCATCGTCGCCCCACGTGCCCACAGCGAGCTCCGAGCGCCCATCTCCGTCGAGGTCCGGCAGCCCTGCCAGGGCGTACCCAGTCGCATCTCCGTCTCCCACCCCGGTCAGGGTGGCGTACGCATCTTCAGACAGCCGAGTCCCGGTTGCGATCGGCCCTCGGAAGACAAACACCGCTCCACGCCCAGCGTCTTGATCTGGGGCCCCCACCGCAAGGTCGGCCACGCCATCGCCATCCCAGTCTTCGATGCTGGCCAGCGAGGCACCCAGCCGCATGCCCTCGACCGAGCCGTGGATGAAGGCATCCGATGTACCCAGCGGACGGCAGCTGGTGGGATCAGGGATGTCGTCGCAGTCCGTGTCGATGCCATCACAGACTTCCAGAGCACCGGGAAACACGCTGCTGTCTTCATCGTTGCAGTCTGTCGCTCCCGGCACGAAGCCCACGGGTCGCGAGCAGGCCTCCACCGGATCGCCGTCGGAGCCGAAGCCATCGCCATCGCCATCGGGGTACCAGGAGGCCGTCACGCCTTCATCGACAATGCCATCACAGTTGTTGTCGATGCCATCGCAGGACTCTTCTGAGGCCGGCGACACCAGAGGGTCGGCATCGTCGCAGTCGCCGTCGGCCTCGGTGAACCCATCGCCATCGGCATCCAGCGAAGTGGCACCCGATGCCTTGCCCTCGTCGCCACCGCATGCACCCTGAGTCATGCAGACCACCGCAAGGCCGAGCCAATTCACCAGAGCACCGCTTCGCATGTGTGCCCTCCGTCTCGCTGCTGCCATGCTCATGGCCCCTGGTTGAGCCGTTGGAGCAGCCCACGCAACCGAACATCGCCCGGTGCACTGTTCAGACCGGCCGATACCATCGCACGCGCATCGCGATACTCGCCCCGGTCCATGTGGATGCGTGCCAGGAGCAGTGCGAGCTCCGGATCGCCAGGCTTGATCGCCCAAGCGTGACGCCCATGTCCGATCGCGCGGTCGGGCATACCGGCCTGCACCATCACGAGCGTAGATATCTTGCGTGCCTCATAGGAATCGGGGGCGAGATCGACCGCGCGAAGCGAGGCATCGAGTCCCTTTTCGGGCGTGCTCGAGCGCGACCACGCCCGCGCAGCGCGCATCCAGTCCTCCGGATCCATGCTGTTGCTGGTCCGTGCCCGATTCTCCAGCGCCACGGCTGTGCCGGGGATGTCGTTTTGCGCTTGTCGCACCTTCGCAAGCTCCGTCCACATCCGAGCCACCATGTCGGCTCGCTCTTGCGGCGTGAGCTCCTCCGCGCGACGGTCGGCGAACTGGATGCTGCCTTGTCCTTGAGACGTGGCGTAGGGGGGCAGGTTCAGTGCCGCTTCGAGCTCGAGGCCTGCGCGCCCCCAGATCTGAATGTCAGACCACATCAATCCGAGCTTGCGAGCGTAGTCGCCCTGCTCCGGGTACACGGTGCGGAGCCACGAGATCCGTCGAATCGCGCCTTCGAGATCACCGCCTTTCTGTCGGCGGAGCGCATTCTGTTCCTCCTCAAACGGCCCACGGGACAGGAGGGTCAGCGCCGTGGATGCCGCCGCCTGTGCAGCGGGGGCGTCGTTGCAGTGGCGAAAGACTGCACCCGCTTCGGCCTGGACCTCCACCACATCAGGAGCCCCGGTGACGGCGCGCGAAGCCAGGCTGGTGGCTCGCCCACAGTTTCCGGTCCGCGCATGCGTCCACGCTGCAAAGGACTGGGCCAAGCTCCCCCCACCCCGCTCCAGCGACTTTTCGGCGGCCCCAACGGCGCCCTTGAGGTCGCCCGACGCGAGCCTCGCTTCCGCCAGTCGACGCCAGGCAACGGCATCGCCCCCATCGTTTGCCACCTTCTCCGCACGCTCGACCGCATCGGCGCCCTGTCCGTTTGCGATCATGGCGTCGATCAGGACTTCCTGCCCACCTGGCACCAGGGTCTCGGCTGCCACACGTGCAGGCGTGAGGGCCTGCTCGGGCTGGTTGGTCTCCAGCCATGCTCGGGCCATTCCGACCAGCGCCCTGGGCTCGCCGGGCCGCTTCTGGAGCACCTTGTCGTAGGTGCGAACAGCCGCAGCGTATCGCTCGGCTTCCATGTACGACTCGGCCTGCTTCAGAAGCTTCCGAGGGCTGCCACACGCGCTCACGCACACTGCGATGGCCAACCAGACACCCATCCGCGCCGTGCGCCCCTGCGCTTGCGCGTTGCCCGTCCGAAAACTCCGCATGTCTACCTCTCTCGCCCCCGATGCTACACCAGGCGAGGCGAGCGCGGTGGAACGCGACGCGCTCGCGAGACTCACATGGTCGTAGCAGGGTCGACACGCCAGTATGGACTGCCCTGCAGCTGCATTCGAAGCTGGCTGACTTCGTGCGAGCGCAGCTCGAACGTTTGTGGCTGGCCCGTGCGCGGGTCGACCTGCGTGGCAAACCAACGGTCGCCCTCTTTGGTCTTGTACAGCACCAGACCTCGGGGGTCTTCGTATACCGGCATCAAATCAGCCGCGGTGAGCGGACGCTCGGCCTCGGCTTCCGCCTCGGGCTCCGGCTCCGGCTCCGGCTCCGGCTCCGGCTCCGGCTCCGGCGCTCCCGAAGCAGGAGCGGCCTCCTCGAGGACTTCCTCCACTTCCCACTGAACTTCAAGCAGCTCACCACGAGCGATCTTTTCGACGATTCCCCGAACGGTTTCGCCGTTTTCGCCAGTCAGGAGAGCGGTCAATTCCGCTCGCGCGACTTGCAGCTGCTCCTCAGAAGCCCGACGAAAACGTGCGACTGCTGCTGCGGCAGCTTGTTCCAAGGCCGCTTGTGCCGCAGCTCCCCGGCTGAGGGTCTCCGGACCGCCAGAAGGGCGTCCTTCCGCTTCGGACGAGTCGGTCATAGGGCACTCTCGCAAGTTGTACTGAGTGAGTTCGATCGCGACACGCGGTCCGCAATTCGGATCCGCAGTGTACGAGCCCGCCGCGTAACACAAACCGTGCCTCGGGCCGCTGCAAGGACGCGGGCACGAGTGGGAACACACCGCAAACCGCCGCTCCAGCCGCCGCTTCGATGACCCCTTGGGCGCGCTTCTCTGCACGCCACCGAGCAGCCCGCATGCAGAACATCTGCACACCACGAAATGAACGGTGTTGGAGCCCGGCTCGCCATCCGAAGCACCCGATAGCCGTTACAAGCGCGGAGCGACGCCACCGGACCCACCGTCCGGTCCCACTGGAGCATGCGGTTGCGCTTTTTCGACGACATCCAACCGGTCCATCGCGACCTTCTCGCGGCGTCGGCGCAGACGCGCCCCCTCCCGACCGGCGGCATCCTGCTCCAGCGTGGCCAACGGGTTGAACACCTGTTCGTGGTGGAGACCGGCACCTTCGAAGTCGTCGATTCCAGGACCAATCCAGGCACCGTCCTTGAGGTGATCGCGCCAGGAGCGCTGGCGGGCGGTCTCCCGTTCCTCGACGGAGCGCCCAGTCACGCCGACGTTCGTGCACTTGAGCCATCCACCGTCCGAGCCTGGACCCACGACCACATCCACGGCCTCGTCGAGCGCGATGCGGCTTTTGCAGCCGACTTCCATCGTGCCGTCGCCCGTACCCTCGGCCATCGCTACCGGGCGCTGCACGGCACGCTGGCATCCGGCGCACTGAGCGGGGGCCGCAGCGCCGCCACCCACCAAGATCTGGGCCGACAGGCCCGCGACCACGCCGCCGAGGTGTTGTATGCCTGGGTCGAAGCCGACGAGCGATTGCGCGTGGACGGTACGTCTTCCCGCGCACGGGCCCTGATCCAGATCGGAATGGACCACATCCTCGGGGACATCACGCGCTGGCTGACCGGCCTGCCGGACCTGCAGCAACGTGCCACAGCGGGCGCGATGATCTCTCGGGAGCTTCGGCCGCATCTCGTGCGGTCCACGACCGGTGAGCGCACCCTCGATGCACTCGGTCAAGCGGCTGGCGATCCTCGACTCCTCGCCCACGTGATCCGAGGTGAAGCCTCCGGGAAAGGAACCTTTGGACACGCCCTGGACTCGCTGCTGCTGGCCTTGCCCACGTTCGAGGCGATCCGCACCCGTGCCAGTCAGCTTGTGGAGACCGGACGGTCCCTACTGCATCCGGATCGCCCATCGGACCTTCTGGTGGTCCACCCCAACTGCGGCGCGGTCCTCGTGGGTCTACTGATGCCGATGTCGATCGCCGGAGGGTCCATCCGCGTGATGGATGGAAACCAGAGCGTACTCGGCATGGTGGATGCAGGCCTGCCAAGGCGGCCCTCGCGCATCCAGCTCACCTTCGAGCACGCCGACGTTGCCGCTCTGGCGCTTGGACGCATCGATCGTTCGTTCGAAGCACACGACACCATTGTGCTCGACGGAATCCTCGATCACCTACCCGACCGGCTGGCCGTCTCCCTGATCACGTGGTGCGCTCGACAGCTCGTCCCAGGCGGTACCCTTCTGTGCTCCGGACTCGCGCCGGCACCCGATGCACTCGCCACCGATCACATCTTCGGTTGGCCACTGGTGCGCCGCTCGCCCATCGCGCTCGCCGGTCTCGTCGCGACCGTTTCGGGCCTCCGCGCCGAAGTCGTGTCGCAAGACGCCATCGGTGTAGTGGTGCGCGCCACCCCCACAGTGTCCCGGTGAACACGCACCCTCACGTCCCAAAGTTGCGGCAGTCCCGTCATGGAATCGTTCAGTTTTGGTGCCCCTGGTCCGAATGACCCTATAAAGGACGCCAAAATCGAGCCTCGCGCTCATCACTTGCATTGAATCGGCAGGGGCGAGACCCCTGCGCTTCGGACACACATTCAGTGTGTCTCGAGAGAGCTACATCACCGAAGTGTGGAGAGGAACCATGAAACTTCGTGCACTGGCACTCGCTGTCGTGCTGCTGGGTGGCTGCGACAACCAGTCGGAACCCGCGGCCAAAGCCCCCGAGCCGCCCGCACCGGCCCCTGCAGAAAAGGCCCCTGAGTTGAAGCTCTCGGCCGAAGACCTTGCAGCGGCTGACCGGGTGGCACTCGTTCCATCTCCGGCAGAGATGGAGCGTTCGCTCGCCCATGCCGGCGTGGAGCAGAAGCTCGCGAGCATGGTTGCCGACCGGACCATCTCGATGGACGTCGAAAACAAGGACCAGATCGCAGTCCGCGCAGGTGTTGTGCTCGCCGATCTCGTCCTCACGGTCAAGGAATCCAAAAAGGAAACCACCATCGCGCGGCTCGACACGCTGAAGGTGGCCCTCGGCAAGCTGGGCGCGGGCAGCGATGTCCCCGCAGAAATCGACAGCCTGAAGGCCAGCATCGAAAACGGCGAGCTGAGCGGCGACGACCTGGTGCAGGAATTCGACGAGCTGTCGCAGGTCATGGTGCCTGAGCTTGAGTACGAAGCTGGCGAGTGGGTAGTTCCGCTGATCGAAGCCGGTTCGTGGCTCGAAGGCGCCCACCTCGTGAGCGGTGCGGTCCAGGAGGCCAAGAAGTTCGACGCGGCCAACGACCTGCTCCGCCAGCCCGAAGTGGTGGACTATTTCATCGAGTACGTGAACCGTGAAGGTGGAAGCAAAGCGCCCGACGAAGTCGTGGACCAGCTCAAGAAGACCCTCGGCACCCTCAAGGAGGTCGCTGCAAAGCCCACCCTGGGCGCCGAAGAGGTCGCAACCATCCACAACGCCACTGGCAGCGTTCTCACCCTTCTCTGATCGAGGCTCCCGATGATGAACCAACTCAAGGCGATCGCCGGCATCGCGGCTCTGTCCGCGCTGCCCGCATGGTCGATGCTACCCTCGCTTGCTGATGCCGGCGAAAAAGAGGCCAAGACCTGTCTCGATACGAAGATCTGGAGCGGGTACAACGACGGCTGGGCCGTGCGTACCGCGGTAGACGCAACCTTGGAAAAGGCTGAGCACCGGGTGTATCTGGTCACTCTGTACGCGGGGAACGAGTACCACATCCAAGCATGCGGCGACGCCGACGCGGGCAACCTCGACCTGGTCCTGCATGACAAGGACGGCAAGGAAGTCGCTCGCGACAAGTCCGATGACCGCGAGCCGAAGATCTCGTTCAAGCCCTCTCGCACCGCCACCTACTACGTGGCTCTCTATGCAGCGTCCCTCTCGGGCAGCGCATCGAAGGCTGGCGTTGCGATGGCCGTCACCTACCGCTGATTGTGGCTTCCCGACCGGAGGAACCATACTCCGGTCGGGATCGCACTCGACTCCCGGTCTACGAGCACGAAATCATGGCTTCCAGCCTCGGCTTCGGACGCATCCGCGAGCAAGTTCTGCGCGTCGACCCGACATCCGACCTTGAGTCTTTGGCCTATGCGCTCGACTTCATTCGATTGGTGCTCCACACGCTGGGCTCCAGTCCCAAAGACCCGTCTGAAGACACCATCCTGGCTGCAGCGCTCGCAACCCGCACCGGCCTGTCGCCTCTCGCCATCGACACGATGCTCCGGGCAGCACGAGAGCCCACGGCACGCGCCGGCGTAGATCCCGGCTCGATGAGGGCCTTCGCCGCACGATTCGGCACCACCAGCGCCGGCCAGCTCGCGGAAGATACCCGGGAGCACACCACCCTCGACGCGTTTGCAGCCGACCACGGCAGCAGCGAGTCGCTCCTCCTGCTCGACACCTTGTTCGCCGTGGCTGTGGAGCGCGAGGGAGGAATCTCCCGCACCGTCTTGGAGCAACTGCGCCGGGCCGCACGCGCCCTCGCTGTCGACGAAGTCCTCGTCACCGCACTTCTCCGTAAACATGCCGCAGGACTGGTGGAGGGACACCGGCGCCTCGTGCTGGGCGATCGGTCGATCACCATCGGGCGCTCCAGTGCCTGTGACGTCTGCCTCCCCGATCCCGGCGTCGCGCAGGTGCATGTGGAAATTGTGCCCCTGGCGGCGGGAGGCTGGCGCGTCGTCGACCAAAACAGCGGTCGTCCAACCCTCCTGAATGGCGTCCCCGTCTCGTCGGCGCCCATTCAGGCCGGGTCCGTGCTGCAGGTGGCGCACTACCGAGTCCAGTTCTTCGATGCCGATGGACAGGTTGGCCTTGTGGTCGAAGGAGAGCGAAGCTTCTCTGCACTGTCCGTGCGCAACCTCACACGTCGCATCGGCGAGCTCTCCCTGCTCGACGACGTCTCGTTCACAGTCTTCACTGGGGAAGTCGTCGCGGTCGTGGGTCCGTCTGGAGCGGGAAAGACCACCCTGCTGCATGCCATCAGTGCAGTCACGCCCGCCGACCAGGGTGATGTCCTCCTCGATGGAACCGACTTTCACTTCCGCCTTCAGTCAGACCGCTCCCAAGTGGGGATCGTGCCCCAAGACGATCTGGTCCACAGTGAGCTCACCGTCGAGGAGAGCCTCGCCTACAGCGGTCGGCTACGATTCGCCGGCAACGTCGATCGGGAAGAAGTGCAGACCGAAGTCGACCGGGTGCTGCAAGAGCTCGACATCCGACACATTCGCGACCAGCGGATCGGCAACACCCTCCAGCGGGGCATCTCGGGCGGACAGCGCAAGCGTGTGAACCTCGGGCAGGAGCTGATGAGTCGCAGTACCCGCGTCTTGTTTCTCGACGAGCCCACGTCTGGACTCGATCCGCGCGCCTCTCAGGACATCGTGCGGCAGGTCCGCCAGCTTGCCGACAACGGGCGGATCGTGTTCCTGGTCACCCACGACCTCACGCCCGAGGTCCTGGCCCAGGTCGACCACCTCCTGGTGATGGTCCCCGGAGGCCGCCTCGCGTTCTTCGGGCCGCCGGCCGAGGCCGCCGAGTACTTCCAGGTCGCCACGCCCGACGCCATCTTCAATCGCTTCGCAGACCACCGGCCCGAGACCTGGGACGCGCTCTTCCGAGAGAGTGCGCCCTACCGCAAGTTCGTGCGCACACGAGACCATCTCCTCGGCATCGAAGGGGTCGAGCGCACGCCCCCGGCGCCGACAGCATCTCGCAAGGGCGTGTTCTGGCGTCATCTCCGGGCCCAGACCGGTCGCTATGCTCGAATCCGGCTGCGCGACCGCACCGGGCTCGCGGTCCTCGCGATTCAGCCCGTGGTGCTTGCTCTGGTGATGGCAGTGGTGTTCCCAGCACCCACCCCCGGCTTCTTCTTCATGTTGTCGCTTTCGTGCCTGTGGTTCGGGATGTCCGGCTCGGTTCGGGAGCTCATCGCCGACCGGGCCATCTGGCAACGAGAAGCCCGCATCGGGCTCGGTATTTTGCCGTATGTCTTGTCGAAGGCTCTGGTTCTGGGCGGGGCCACTCTGCTCCAGTGCATCGGCCTCGCAGCCGTCTTGTTTCCCATTCTGGGGCTCGCCGAGTACGGGTTCAGCCTCGGCCTGCTCGCGGCCGTATCCGGACTGGTGGGCCTGTGCGGGATGTCCATCGGGCTGTTCGTCTCTTCCTGCTGGACCTCCTCAGAAGCAGCCGTGGGCACGCTCCCGCTCCTACTGATTCCCCAGATAGCGTTCTCCAGCATCATGGTGAGCATGCGCGACATGGGACCCATCGCGAAGGGTCTCACATGGATCACCATCCAACGGTACGCCTTTGACGCCACGTTGAAGACCGGCGAGGAGATGGCGCATCACCGGCGTCCCGGCATGGATTTCGAGCCGATGGGTATTCTGGGCACGCTCAGTCGCCTGGGACTCAAGCCCACGGAGTCCGGAAGGTCGCTCGAGCTCGGACTCAGTCTACCGACGCTGGCACTGATCCTCAGCGGCGTGACCCTGCTGCTATTGACCCTCACGATTGCATTGGTGGGCCTGCGCACTCGCCGAGCAAACCGCTGAGCCACCGGCCGCGCTCCTGAGTGCGATCGGTGTCGCAGACCGGACGGCGGCTCGGGCGTGCACGCTACCGGTACTCAGCCCACCCGCAAGATGCTCAATCGCGCCGGCGCCTCTGTGAACTCGTCGGTGTCGGCTTCGTCCATCGCGATGGGACGGTCGTAGTCGTCGAGCTCCGGAGTCGACGCCGGCGCGGGCAGCACATCTCGCAAGTCGTCGGCCACAAGGTCTTCGCGCAAGCCCCACACGGTCGATCCATTCGCCCGCTGTTGCTCTCGACGTGCAGGTGCACCGGGGTCGTCGCGAACTTCGCCGTTCAACAGTCGGACCATAGCGAGGGCGTTTCGAACCACGAGATCTCCGGAGGCCACCATCCAGACATGGCGCGTTGCAGTTGACTTGTCAAGACATACTTGGTCTTCCGTCGAGGCACTCACGGATCTTCCCCATCAAATCCGACGTCAAACCTGCACTGGATTCGAGACTTCAAGCCTGCGGCAGGTCGTGCACCTTCGTATACTCGGCCTGCACGGAACCACCGGCTGGAGGAAGCCTCGATGGCGCACGTGTTGCTGATCGGTCGAGGTCCCCTGCCTCAACCCGGACACCACCAGACCGGCTTCGCCCAGCTGCGCACGCGGCACTTCTTGCAGGTTCTCCAGCAGGCAGGCCATTCCGTGGACACTGTGCTGATCGCCGACGACCATGCGCCGGGGCTGCTGTCGACCACCCGCGCCGCTGCCCAGTGCGCCGATGTGGTGGTTTCTGCGGGCCCCCATCGGCCTGCCTCGGTCGCGGTCGCTGCCGCCAGAGCAGGCCAGCCCCTCTGGATCGACCTCCCCGGCGATCCGCTGTCGGAGCTCCAGGCCTTGGCCCTGGTGCTCGGTACCGACCTACCCCCGGAGCGCCGCGCCGAAGTCCATGCCATGGCACGCGCTTCCCTCAGCCGGGCCGACCACCTGTCCGTGATCTCTCGACCCCAGCAGCACGCCGCCATCGGCCAGCTGTCCCTGCTCGGACGAATCGACCACATTCCAGCTCCAGTATCGGTGATTCCGATCGCCTATGACTTCCCGTTCCCCCCTCGCGCCCCCCGACGCATCCCGTCTGCCGGGCCGGTCATCCTCGCACTCTCGGGAGCCTTTGCCCCCTGGTTCGACGATGAAACCCTTGCTGATGGACTCGAGCGTGCCCTCAAGGCATGCCCACGCCTGCACGTCCGGGTCACGGGCGGTGGCGTTCCCGGCCACTACACCGCCGGCTACGAACGGTTTCAGCGCTGGGCGGAAGCATCGAGCGCCGCAGACCGAATCCACCTGCACGGGTGGGTTCCCCACGACCAAGTGCCGACGATTCTGGGTGCGGCACACATCGGTCTGTGCATCGACCGCCCCGGCAGCGAGCCCATCCTTGGCAGTCGAACCCGCGTGTTGCTCTTCACTTGGCTGGGTCTGCACCTCGTCGCCTCGCCAACCACAGACCTCGTGGCCGACCTCGTTGCACACGAGCTGTGCATTCCCATCCCGCCAGGTACCGCCGGCCCAGCCCTTGCTGACCGCCTCGTCAAGCTGGTGGAAGAGCCCCCACCACCAGAAAGAGTGGCGGCAGCCCACACCCATCTTGCGACGCGGTACGCGCCGACCACCACCTGCGATGCACTGCTCGATTTCGTACACGCACCCAGCGTGCTGCCCGTCACGGCCGACCCGGTGGCCTTGGTGACCCGAGAGCTGGAGACCGTTCGCGAAGCCCTCACCGCCGTGCACGGCTCACCCACGTGGCGCCTCCTGTCTCGGATTCACGGCCTGCTCCCCGGCGATTCCTGAACCGGCGTTCATCCTCACACAACCTACAGCCCGACAATGTCGAGATTCTGGGCTACCCTGCCCCCACTGGCATCAAGGTCTGTCCGTGCGCACCCCTTCCCCGTCTCGTCGCCCCGCTTCCACGATGATCCTCACGGTCACGCGGGCGTGCAACCTTCGGTGCGCCTATTGTCCAACAGCCAAAGACGGCTGGCCATCCCTCACCGTCGACGATGCAGAGCAAGCGGTGACGCTGTTCGCGACCCGCTACGGGGGGGGCGACATCAA
>CAJWOS010000046.1 GCA_913044235.1 uncultured Pseudomonadota bacterium | reverse complement strand
CATTGCTGTTTCGACAGCTTCCACTTCCAGCGGACGCAACGTCATCTCCGAGGATTCAATACCGCCCGTTTTACGCCACTCGTCCACAATGGCATCGAGCAGCGCATGGGACAGATAGTCGGCATCCATCTCTCGAATCCGTCCGAGGCCCGCCGCCAGTCGGCTTCGAACCGATGCAAAGATCGGCTCCGGGACTTCCGCAAACGAAAGCACCCATCGACGCCCGAGCACCAGCGTGATGTGGTGTTCGATGATGTCTCCCACGCCTGGGACCGGTACACGGAGCCGCTTGGCGTTGACCACCACCACCCCGTCATAGGTCTCCGACTTGGCACGCGTATCCACCGTGACAATGTCTTCGACAGCCAGATGGTGAAGCGAGAACGCGTCCCCCACTCGGCTGACAAGCTCGACATCGTGCAGTCCGTCGAGGTGGATCCAAGTCACCGCATCCGTTCGCGAGGGCGCTGCGATGGCTCCCGGAGGCAGATGGGTCTGGACGACCTCACTTCCGTTGTATTGGACCATCACCACAGACACGACATGGTCATGCCGTGGCCCCACGTAGACCGGACTTCCCGGTGGCTGATGGAGATCGGTGTGCTGCAAAGCCATCCAGGTTGAACCGCCATGGTTGGGGCTGCGACCGCGCCGCTCGCCACTGCTTCCTGTCCGCCATCCGACCACCCGCCGGCGTGGCAGCGGCCCGAGGCTACCACGCAATCCACAGTCTTCCGCGGTCCCGAGTCCGTGCAACATCCTCTTCGAGACGGGCCTTGTTTTCGTGATCACAGACGGCGCCCCTCAATTCGACCACTTCAGGCTCCAGTTGCGGTCGCCCGGACCGAATTACCGTTGTCTGGACACCTCGGAGGTCTCTTGTTCCGCACACCCATATGGTTGCTTGCTTCAGTCGCGGTCTGGCTGCCGGGGTGCGGCGAGGTCGAGGAGACCATGCAAGGACTGGAGACGCTCTACAACCCATGTGGGCCAGAAGCGTCGGTCGAAGACTGCCCCGGCGGGAACCCCGCCGACCCAGATGCTGGAAACGGTCCACTCGACGGCATCACGGGCTCCCGCGGCGAGCATGTCCTCGAAGTCTCCTCGCTCGACTGTGGCATCCGGCTCGACTCAGTGGGTTCCGTAATTGACGCCGACCTCTGCCCCGACTGCAGCCTCACACTTCAGATGTCGCACGTGAATCTCGACGACGGATGCGGCGTGGGCACATTTACCTACACATCCGTGATCGGTCTGATCTCCGACAACGCGGGGGCCTACTCCCTCTATCTGTCACTCGATGGAAGCGAGTGGTACGCCGTCGGCGAAGCCACCGTCCAGAACGGTGTTCTCACGTATGACGCCCAGGCCCTGTACGACACAACATATGGCGGCTACTACGGCGCCTACCCTGCCTACGGATTCCACGGCACGCACAATCTCACACGAGATTGAGGGTCTCTGAGCCGAGACGGCTCCAGACATGGTTACTTGGGCGTTCCAACCCATGCAGGGCCCCAAGCCGAATCGAGAACGCGACGGCATGCACGACCAGCTCATCCTCTCTCAGCTCCGCGTTCAGGGGCTTCTGGACGACGACGCACGTGAAGACGGCATCGTCGACGGCCGAAATTCCGACGCGCGCGGGCGGCCTGTTCCCGAACTTCCCGTGCCCACTCCACTCGATCTCAACCTCGAGCTAAATGTGGATCTTGAGAACGCCGGCCGCTCAGAAGATCCGAGCCAAACAGTCGACCTCGCCAAAGTGGTGTCGATCGTCAAGCTGATCTCCGAGCAGGGCCACTGGGCACTGCTCGAGTCCCTGGGTCTCGCGATCGCCCGCACGCTTCTCCTCGCTCCCGCCCCTGGGGAGCAGCGCGCACGGATCGATGCCCTCACCCTCCGCCTGCGCAAGCCTGCATGGAACCGAGCACACGCCACCCCCGGCGTGGTCCTGCATCGCTCCAGCCAATGGTGCACCACCGAGCGACGGGTCCTCGGTCCGGGCGTTGCGGCAGATGTCATCGCAGAGACCTGCTACACCACACTGCTCCGTGTACGGCTGACCCAGGGGGCACGCTGGAACCTGCCGCTCGGGGCGCGAGCCGTTGTCCTGGCCCGTGCCGACGTTCGCGGGTCTATTGTCGAGGCTCCCAGCTCGCCCGGAGTGCTGCTCGTCGTTCACCGGAAGTAGTCGATGCTAGTCTCGACTTTGGTCTTCCTGACCGGGGCATCCACGGCAGCCAACGCAGGATTTGCCCCCGACCAGCCGGGACTCGGCAGCAGCACGGGAGTGGTTCCGCACCACCAGTCCATGCTTGAGGTCGGTCTCGGCCTCGGCGGCACCCTCGGGGAGTCGCCCGTCCTGCAGGTACCCGGCCTCACCGGTCGGATTGGCCTTCAGCCCGACAACCTCGAGCTGCGGCTGACGGCTCCCGGACTGCTCGTGCCCTTTCGCGGTCCGCTGATGGCAAGCCCACTCAAAGTGGGCATGAAGTGGGTGGGGCAGGTTGGCGATGCAGTGGGATGGTCGGTTGTGCCCTCCGTCGCGACCCCTCTCCCTGGAAACGGCGATCCGCTCGGTGTACTGGCCGGCGATCTCGAGGCCAACGCCACCTGGGACGACACCAGCGGTGACTTTGGCCTCTGGACCACAGCGAACGCCGGAGGCGGACGCGATGCCTCCTGGTGGGGTGGCGCTGCCGGCGCCTATTACAACCCCAATGGCGTCGGTCTCTACGCCCAGTCCGGCTGGCAAGGTGGTCTTCTGGTGGGCGGTGGGGGTTGGTGGGAAGTCGACCACGGCCTCCAAGCCAACCTTGGCGTAGACGTCTTTCCTGGCGTGCCCGCCACCATTCAAGTCCAGGCCGGGGTCAGCGTTCAGCGCTGAGCGCTCTCCCACCGCGCATTCTTCGAGGTGTACATGTCGCGTTTTGGATTCCCCAGCACCGCCGAAGCGGTCACCAGTGGCATTGATCTGACCGGAACCACCTGGGTCATCACCGGCGTGAGCTCAGGGCTTGGGCGCGAGTCTGCACGGGTGCTCGCCCTGCGCGGTGCACACATCATTGGACTGGCGCGCTCCCAAGACGCCGCCGCGGCCACCCTGTCGGAGCTGAGCATTCAGGGCACGGCGGTGGCCTGCGAGCTGTCCGACATCGAATCGGTGCGCGCCGCAGCACACGCCATCCGTGGACACGCCTTGAGTGGCATCATGGCCAACGCAGGCATCATGGCGCTTCCCACGTTGCGCCAAACGCACGGCATCGAACAGCAACTCTTCGTCAACCACGTGGGTCACTTCGAGCTGGTGCGACACCTGACCCCAATGCTTCAGCCTGGCGCTCGCGTTGTCGTGCTCTCGAGCGAGGCCCATCGAATGGCTGAGAAGCGTGGACTCGAGCTCGAAAATGCCCATGGCGAGTCGAGCTACCATGCCTGGAAGATGTACGGACGCTCCAAGCTCGCCAACATCCTGTTTGCCCGAGGGCTCGCCCGACGCTTCGAAGCCGCCGGACTGTCACAGACCGCCAATGCCGTGCACCCTGGGGTGATTCAGACCAATCTTGCGCGACACGTGGCCAATCCAGACCGCATGTTCGCGCGTCTCAAACACATCGAAAAGACCGTAGAGCAGGGAGCCTCTACACAGTGCTACGTGGCCACTCATCCCGACTGGAGCCAGACTTCCGGCCAGTATTTCTCGGACTGCGCAGTCCTCGAGCCGATCGCCGCAGCCAAAGACGACGCCTTGGCTGAGACGCTGTGGACCTGGAGCGAAGCGCTGGTGAACCGCATCTGACGAAGACCAGGCAGCGGCCGACCCCGGCTCGGGCACACCCACCGACAGCGATGCCCAGTCAGGAAGCCAGTCGCCCTACCGACTCGAAATAGTCCACTGCAAGGTGGTAATCGTCAGAGTCGTCGGGATGAAATGATGGCCGCAAGTAGCTGGCAAGCGCCCGCTGAAAGGCGAGCGGCAAGTTCGAGCCACGAGCCCGTGCGCGTCGGCGAAACGCGCGGACCTCAGCCATGTCGAAGCCACCGTCCTGCTCCAGGAGGTGCACCATGCCCCGACGCCACCAGACCATGAGAAATCCATAGGCAAAAGCCATCGCGACCACCCGCATGGCGTACCCACCTCCCACAGACCGGTACACGTCGAACGCGACCGACTTGTGCTCGATCTCCTCCGCAGCGTGCCACATCATGAGGTCGTGCATCGTGGGATGGGCATCTTCCATCATCGGGTCGAAAAAAGAATTCGCACCAAGCGTGGCTGTGAGGTGCTCAAGCGCACAGGTGACTGCGAGATTGAAGAGCGGAGACGAGCGGTCTTCCATCCACTGAAGGAAAGACTCGTAGGACTGGAGAAACGACCCGACTTCAATCCCATCTCGCGCCAACAGTGCAAACGCCCGCTCGTGCTCGCGGCCGTGCATGGCCTCTTGTCCCACAAATCCGCGCACCCGCTCCTTGAGCTCCGGCGACTCCAACCGCTTCGAAAAGTGCCGCACACTCCGTACGAAGAAGCGCTCGCCAGAAGGAAAGAGCAGGTGCAAGGCATCCGAGCTGCGAGTGAGGATTCGATCATCACCGAACCAGTGGGCAGGGACGGCCCCTTCGTCAAAATCAAAGTCCATTCGACGAACCGGCGGGACAGGAGACGCTGCAGACATTCTGACCTCCGTAGGAACCGAGATTCGGGAGAGGTTCCACTTGTTGAATCTGGTTCAACAATTTCGTACTCACCCAATGAACGAGGGTCAATAGAGTTTTTGAATAATGTTCAACAACGAGCGATGCATGCCCGTGCGCGTGTGCTCTCTCGGACCAGCCCCTCACTGGAAGGGGGACGTTCAGCGACGGCGGCGTTTTGATGCGCGTCGCGTGCGCGGCTCACTCGGCCGTACGGCCTCTTCCCGCCACTCCCCTGGCTGCAGCTGGTCGAGTCGGTAGTCGCCAATCGCAAATCGAATCAGCCGCAGCGTCGGATGCCCCACTGCAGCCGTCATCCGACGCACCTGGCGATTCATCCCCTCTCCGATCCACAGCTCCAACCACTGGTCCACCACCGTCTGGCGAGTGCGCACCGGTGGGTCGCGATCCCAGACTGCGGGCGGCTCCATCCACTGCACCCGCGCGGGCTGTGTCTTTCGTCCACGCACCATGACCCCGCCCCGGATCGCGGCCAGTGCTTGTGCATCCGGCACCCGCTCCACCAAGACCCAGTAGCCCTTCCACTTGCCGTGCTTCGGATGGCTCAAGCGGTGCTGAAGCGCTCCATCATCCGTCAGCAGTACAAGTCCCTCGCTGTCTCGATCCAGGCGTCCACAGGGGTAGACATCGGGCACGGGTACGAAATCGGCGAGTGTGGGCCGCCCGCTGGAGTCGGTAAACTGCGTGAGCACACCAAAGGGCTTGTTCAAAGCGATCAGCATGGCCGCTCACGCCTGCAAGACCGCAGGCAGCCCGCGGCCCCCGATCGGGCTCCAGCGCACCACCCGCCGGACGGGAGCCGCGAATCCTCGCGCCAAGACCCGTGCGCGAAGCCGACCAACCGGAGACTCTGCTGTATGACCACTCTTGAAAGGGTCCCCCTCGTCGAGGGTATACAGAGACAAGTTCCGCAGGAACACAGCAGCATCGACGGGGGGCAGCTGGTCTGCACGGATGGCGAGCTCGATGTCGCGACCGCCCATCGACGGCATCCCGACCGTGTCATGCAGCACCCATTCATCCGCATCGGCAAGCTTCCAGGCCCGTTGATGGGTCCAAAGCTCGATGGGCAGCCGACCATCCTCCCGCGCGTGCTTCAGCGCCCGTCGAACAGCCTGCCTTGACACAAGCCGCTCACCAGGGGCATGGAACCAGCCCAGGACCTCGGAAAGCTCCAGCAAAGGGGTGACCAGTGCGGTCAGGAGGTTCAGCTCTACATCGCGCACGCGCCCCGATGGAGCGGCGGTTCCTCCTGCGCCCAGGCCGTAGGACAGCCGGACACGGATCAAGCCTTCGTGAGCGCCAGCGACTGCAGCCGCTTCCGGCCACTCTGGACTCGCCTGTGACGCGCGCACGAGTCCACCCGGCGCGGCACCCGGCCCAAATGCGCCGAGCGCGTAGGCTGCCGTGAGGTCAGCATCCTCGCTCCCGAGCGAGGGGAGCTTCCGATCAGGCGCATCGATCACCACGGTGATGGGAGGATGCACAGGTCCGTCCGACGGCTCGGGAATCCAGCGGCACAACAGCGCCTCATCGCCCAGAAACCAGCCCGGCCGGACCGGTGGCAGTCGGCGAAGCAATACCCATTCCCCCTCTGGGACAACCGCGGTCTCCAAGGCATCTTGCAGCAGGTCGAGGGAGACTGGACTGCGTGTGGGGAGCAGAACGGCTCGAACAAATGTGGGAAGCATTTCGAGGGTCCTATGGCAGGGAGAGCATGCCGCCTATTGGTGTCGGTACACCGAGAATGAGCCCTCCAGATCGGGAGGAGCACCGGTCCGGATCAGCGCACCTGCGACACAGCGCTCCACCTCGTAGACAACGGTGTCGGTGTTGACCCGAACCCGCGAGAGACGCCCCAGCCGGTCGTACCGCAGCACCACCTCAAGCCGAATCGGCTTGTTGGAGGCGTCGAGGCACTTCGACAGCATCCCGGAGTACGGCTTCACGAATTTTTTCAGCTCGCCCGAGATCCCGATCTTCGCAGTCGACTTGCCGCCGGGCTTCAGCGGCTCCGGCCGACGAGCCGAGTAGCGCCGGCCTGGAATCGCCCGATTGGCAAGCAGCTCGGTATCGGTGAGACGGTCGCGCCAGTGCAGCACCGTACGATCGCCCAGTTGCCATGAGATGGCATCTCCCACGCCCACCCATCCATCCTCGGCCGGCCCCACAATGGCCCCTCGAAACTGTTCCTTGCCGTGCGTGGAGTAGTAGGAGTCGTCGATCGGGCCCACCCGAAGCAGCCAGGCGTCGACCAACCGCTCGTCGACATAGCGCATGAAGCGGCGCTCTCCGACCGAATTGCGGTACTCGACTTCGATGTCGTGGGGTGCATCACTCGGCCCGAGACCGACAAACCCATCATCAGCGAGGGTGAACCTCCGCGACCGGCGCTGGAACTTGGCGGGACGGGTGCTTTCCCCCCAAGCAATCCCCCCGGCTCCTTCGGCAGTGAGCCAGTGCTCTCCGGCCGGCGTTGGGGCGGCGGCCAAGAGGCCCACAAGCGACGCGATCAGCATCCGAAGCCCTGCCCTGCGACCGCGAGATTCACTGCTCATTCGTTGCTTCCTCGCATGACCGAGCAACCACACGTGCGCGACACCGTTGGCGGCCCCGGCCGCAGAGGCTACTCCTCGTCATCGTACCCACGCCGACGCCGACGCGGGCCACGACGGCCCCAGCCTCCGACACCGTCCTCGGCCGGCGGTACCGGATACTCTCCATCTCGGACCTCATCCCAGTCTTGGCGAAGCTCCCAGAGCGCCCGATCCCAGCGTGCGAGCATCGGGGGAATCGCGAACGGGACCGACAGCGCTGCTACGTCGCTCGCCAACGAACCGAGGACCTCGAATGCGTCGATTTCGTCGGACGCATAGATACCCAGGCACGGTCCATGCTTGTCGCGGTGGATCAAGATGACGGCCTCGCAGAACTCGAGCACATCCGGAAGTGCCACCGCTTGGAACAAGCGCGCCGGAATCCCTTCTACACGATGTCCTGTGAGGTAATGCAGGGCTTTTCGCATGTCTTCGGGCAGGCCACCTTCCGAGGTGGGGTCGAGGTGTGCATCGGCGAGCGGCGGCAGCGTTGAGGCCACCTGGGCCGCTTCCTCCGGCGGAGGGTTGGCCATCACCAGAATGACCGACGCGCCAGCGTCAATCGCCTCATCCACCTCTTCCTCGGATGCACAGAAGAGGGTCCAGCGAGACTCCCACCGGCGCAGCGGCCCCCGCGGCAGCATTCGTTCCACCATCTCCACTCCCTCCGCTTCGTCGGGAATGGTTCGGGGGTGCGCTCCCTCCGCCCAGGCAATCAGCTCGGCATCGGGGAACAGAGCGTGGATGACCCGGCCACAAGTAAGCCCGGAATACTGCAACCCTCGATGTGCATCACGTGCGCTGTCATCGGAAAACGCAGCGCCACTGACGCTGACCCGAAAGAGCGGCTCGATGTCGGGGCGATTGAACGCGTCGATCCAGCGTTCCCGACCGCGGCAGAGCCGTCCGGGATCGTTGGGGTCGAACTCACTGAATGAAAAACCGAGTGCGTGAACCATGCCGGCGGCAGTATCGCGGGTCATGGGCATGCACCACCCCTGTTCTGCCACAAGCATCCAGTGGTTCCGTCATGCGCACAGCACCGGTCCATGGGGAGCGGTCATCGGCGTGCAGACTTGGCCTCAAAATGGTCAGCCGTCACGGGCCACCTTCCGCACGGATCCACAGCAAAGAAAGACAGGGATCTGCTGCGAGAAGTCGACTATCATCCCCATCATGGGGTAATGTCGGGGTCAACTTTAGCGCCGTTGCGCTCGGCCGACCGCCGGGCGCTACGAGCGCGGATTGCCCCCCAACCGGGTCAACCACTCGACCTTTCTTTCCATTCTCGACAACTTTTTTGTCACACCGACGCACGCGGTTCGTATCCTCCCCTCGAAGCCCCTCGAACCGGTCCCATCGCGCCCAGCCGATATCAACCGAGAACGCCGACCAAACGGCACTCTCGACACCGTAATGACTCCACACCTCGCCCTTCCATCGGAGACACCCATGCGCCGCACCTCGATTTTGGTCATCGCTGGCCTCACCGCCACAGCATGCAACGAATACGAAATCAAGGAGACCACCGAACAGCAATACGACATCGGTGAGAGCGCCGACCCAGACATTGTGGTCGACCCCGTCTCCATCTCGTTCGACGACGTGCTCGCCTACGACGAAGCCGGGGCCCCCCCGACCGTCGAGACCCGTACGGTGACCATTCGCAACGAGGGCGGCGGCGACCTGAACCTGGGCGAGATTCTCCTGGTCGACGACACCGGGCCCTACTCTTGGTCGAACCTCTCTTCCGTGCTCGTGCAGCCCGGCGGCGAAGCTACCTTCACGGTGGAGTTCGACCCCATCACGGCCGGTGAGGTCACCAACCAGATTCTCATCAACTCGAACGACCCAGACGAGCCCGTTGTCGAGGTAGACATCTTCGGCAACGGCGTGGCACCGGTCATCGAGCTGTCACCGGCCGAGTTCGACTTCGGCACGCTCTACATCGGCTGCGATGCAGACGAGGTCTTCACCGTCACAAACGTGGGTACCACCGACCTTGTGGTCTCCAACGTCGACTTCACCACCGCGTCTCTCGACTTGGTGCATGACCTGAACGAAGCCTCCAACGGCGCGCTGCCCTGGACCATCGCCCCTGGCGACATCCGGCAGATCACCGTGTCGAACATCCCATTTGACGAGCTTCCCGACACCAGCTTCCTGTTGGTGGACTCGAACGACCCCTTCACCCCGCAGGTCGCCTCCGTGATCGACGGGACCGGCGAGTTCTTTGGTGAAGGCGCCGACACCTTCGAGCAGCCCATCAGCTCGCCGACCGACATCATCTTCGCGGTCGACCGCTCCTGCTCGATGTACGATGACATCGAAAACGTGCAGAACAACTTCGACATCTTCGTCGACACCATGGACGCGCTCGACGCCGACTACCACGTCGCCGCTACCGTTGAAGACAACGGCTGCATCAACGGATCCGACCTCTACATCGACAACACGTTCGACCCATCCGATGCGAAGGCGACCATCACGACGATGATCAACCTTGGCGGTTCGTACGGTTCGAACACCGAGCGCGGCTTCATGTTGCTCGAGACCTGTCTCGCAAACACCGGCAGCGGTGACTGCAACGACGGCCTCATCCGCGACGAAGGCAAGCTCAACCTGGTTGGCGTTTCCGACGAGCCCGAGCAGAGCATCAACAACTACACCTACTACATCTCGGCGTTCCAGACCCTCAAGGACAACCCCGACGATGTGGTGATGCACGCCATCGGCGGCGACTACCCCTCCGGCTGCGGCTCCGCATCAGCCTACACCGGCTTCTACGAAGCCACTGTGGCAACCGGCGGCGTGTTCCTCTCCATCTGTGCGGTGGACTGGGGCTCTCACCTCGAAGCCCTCGCGGAAAACAGCGCATCCGACGTGAGCTCCATTCCGCTCAGCGACCTGCCCGTGCCGGAGACCATTGAGGTCACCAAAGACGGCGTGACCACAACCGTGGGTTGGACCTACAACCCGTCTGCCAACGCCATCGACTTCGACGCCGACTACGTGCCCGAAGGTGGAACCACGGTCGACGTCACCTACGCCCTGTACGGCGAGTGCTCTGGCTGAACCCACAGTCCACCACTGATGCGGGCGGTACCCAACGGTACCGCTCGTTTTGTTTGTGGGGTGTCCCTCCAGACCACCGGTCGCTTTCCGCAGTCGGTCCCCATCCCAGTCGGTGTGAAGCGCACCGGCTGGGCGTTGCTCAGGCTCGACTGAACGCGAACACGCCAGTGGGATTCGCCACGGTCAAGTAATCGGCCATCTTCATTCGGATCGACATGCGGTGGTCGGCTGCCGTGAAGGCAATCTCCTCGCCCGCTGCAAGGCGCTCATCCACATACAGCGGGAGATCAAAGATCGGTGCCCCGAAGGGAGGAACACATCCGGGCTCAAGCCCAGTGTGGGACAGCAGCTCTTCACGGCGAGCAAACCGCAGCTTTTGGACACCCAAAAACCGACGCATCGGGCGATTGTCGGTGCGCAGCGCCGCACTCACCACGAACAGGCAAAAGTCCGATTTCTTGCCAATCTTGAAGAGCAGCGACTTTCCCCCGATCTCCAGCGGAGTGCCTCGCACGCGAGCGGCCTCCTCGCTGGTGCGTACCACCGGGTGCTCGATGCAACGGTACGGCACGCCTGCCGAATCGAGCAAGGACATGATTCGCTCAGTGGTTGTGGACACGATCGGAGGGTGCGAGGACTGCATCAATCCATCTCCGATTCCACCGCGGACACTGGCGAAAAGCGCTCGATCAGCTCGACAAGATCGCTGGGAATCGGGCTGGTCACCACCAGCGGCTCACCGGTAAACGGATGGTCGAGTCGGAGGGTCACAGCATGGAGTGCAAGCCGTGGCCAGAGGCGTCCGGCGGCTCCTCCATGCCGCCAGTCCCCCACCACAGGCGTGCCGGCATCTGCTGCATGCCGTCGGATCTGATGGGTGCGCCCCGTGTCCAGACGACACTCGAGCAGGCTCATCCCACCCTGGTGCGCAAGCCGCCGATAGCGAGTGGAGGCTGTCTTTCCATCGATGGGTGCAGACCAAACACCCTGCTCGCCCGGGTCTCCCACCACCACCACTTGGTAGCTCCGATGGATTCGGTTGGAGCGAAAGCCCTCAGCGATGGCCTTGTTCACGCCCTTGTCGAGGGTCAACAACACCAGCCCACTCGCCGGTGTATCGAGCCGATGGTGCAGCCCAGCATAGCGTTCTTGAGCCTGTATGATGCCAAAGAGGTGCTGGGCATGGCCTGTCCTCGTGGGCTGGCACGGCAGTCCACTCGGCTTGTCGACCACAAGCAGCCAAGGGTCACGAAACCGCTCTTCGAGCGACGCCCCCAACGACTTTTTGGGCGCGCCTGCCCCTTTCACCTCAACCAACGCTCCTGAGTCGACATCATACGAAGCCCGCTTTCTCAGCACGCCATCAACCCACACACCGCCGCGCTCGATGAGCAGTCGAGCCCGCTTTCGGCTGAGACGCGTGTGGGCAGCAAGCAGCTTGTCGAGGCGTTCAGAGTCAGGGGCGACGAATCGGGCACGCATAGACCCTCCAGGCTCATCGCCCTATCGTCCGTGGAGCTGCTTGACCTCCGCGGCGACCACCGTCGCATCTCCTGCAGTCCATTCCTGGATGCCTTCAAAGGTCCAGGTGCGCAGCAGACGTCCCGCAGGCTCTCCGTAGGCGGCAAACATCACGATGTCGCCCTGCGCGAGGGTCATCATATCTGTCTGGGCACTGTATATGCGGGTCCCCGCGGCTCCCTCCGTGCCGTGGCCCGCCCAGCTCTGGGTCAAGGCGGCCATCTGGTAGCTCCCCACCCACACCGTCCGCCCCTCGCGGACCCGGTCGCGAATCCATCCAGCGCTCGCCGCCTCCGCGCGTCCCGCATCGATGCCATAAAAGTTGGCTTCCGGACCGTATGGTGAGGCCGCATGCAGAAAGAGCAGGCCGGGAAGGCTGACCCAGGGCCACCGCAACGATGCCAGGATGGCCAACAGGGCGAGGCCCGGTACGAAATAGCGTACATGGGTGAGCGGTTCCGGATTGTTGGGCTGCAGACGAAAGCCAACCACGCTGAAAAAGAGGACCCAGGCCAACACCAGCCCACCCACCCAGATCCAAGGACCGCGGAACCGATGCCGCAGCCCCCAGGCGGCCGTGCTCGCTCCCAGAAATAGTAAGCCACGTGCTTGTTCCCAGAACACCAGCCGTAGCGCCGCCGGCAGGTCGTCGGTGAGCCAGACCATCATGGAGTCCGGGAGTCGCTCCGGGGAAGCCAATCCACCATGCATCGTGCCCCACACCCCCAAGGCCACGAGAGGCGCCATCGCGTAGGGCAGCGCCGACCACTCCCGGGTGCGCAGGATCCGAAGCGCCGCAGGTGCCGTCAACAACACCCCTGGCTCCTTGCACCACACGGCCACCACACCCAGTCCCGCAAACCATCCCCACTGCCCCCGCACCAATGCCACCACCGCCCAGCTCACCGCGGCCAGGAGCGGCAGATCCAGCTCCGGCCGAACGAACTGGGCGAGCACTGGTGGAAGTGCCAGCGGAGCCAGTCCAGCCAGTGGCGTTCCAAGTCGCCGTGCAAGCGCCACCCATGCAGCCGCAGCAGCAGATGCGAGCGGGGCGCAGGCCAGATGGATCACCGTGACAGACAGTCCGAGTGCCCGAATCCACGCCCCGAGCCACCAGTACCAAAGGGGCGGATGCGCATAGTCCGGCAGTCCCCCAGCCCACTGCGGAGGTGTGTTCTGTGGGCTCAGTGGCGCCGCGAGCACATCAGGAAGGACATGCGCAAAAATGAAGTCCGGACCGGTCTGCGCCGCAAGGATCCCTTTGGGCACCCACCAGAACAGGCTGTCTTCGACAATCGGCGCATCCAGCCAGCCCAGCACAACCACACCCGCCAGCCCCCCCGCGACCAGCTCAAGCCAGCCTGGCTGGTGCAGGAACTTCCGGACATGTTTCCATCCCGGTACGCGATCCAGCGCCGCGTGTGGCGAGTGCAAGAGCTCCACGTTCATCGACCTCGTCGGGGGACGTTCCGAGGCTCGCCCACAGGCGGAGACGGTGTCAACCCTCGCGGCGCAACTGCCCCCCCACGCAAAGACCCTGTCAACCGCCAGCACGGGTCGACGGGGCTCAGTAGTCTCCGCAGCAATTCGTTCCCCTTTGCGTGACTGTCATGGAGTCTCGATGTTGAATCTGTTCGTACTCGCCTGCGCGCTCTCCAACGCTCAAGCGAGCGACGACCACTGGACCATGGCCGACACCGGCCTGGGGATTCTACTGCCGGATGGGTGGCAAGTCCCCGAGGGCGGATGGTCGGACTGGTCGCTCAAGGCAAAGCACAGCGACGGCAGCGTACTGCAGCTTTGGGTGACGCCCTTTCAGGTCCCCGTCGACGACGCATCGGTCGCCGCCTGGGCCGACATGTACCAAAAGCAGATTGCGAGCGAAGTGAAGGGAACGGTAGCAGTTCGCTCCAAGTCGCTGACCAAGATCGGCGACCGCACGGCCGGTCATGTGGTTCTCGACCTGACGGTCAAGGGTGGAGAAGGTGTCGCGGAGGTCCTCTCGTTCGAAGGTCCAGGCCACACCGTGCATGCACGCGTGGTGACGGGCAAGCGCAAAGCAAAGAAGGCCACGGCCGCCTTGCGTTCCATTCTCGAAGGCGCCCGTGTGGATCAAGGTCCCCTTGCGCTCACGACGGGCACACTAGCCTCCAAGGAAGGCGACTTTTCGGTCACGCTGCCCGAGGGATGGCGGGCTCCCCTCAAGTCAGAAGGTGACGAGATCACCAAGATTGTCGAGAAGCTCGGAATGGAAGCGGTCGATGACTCCGTCTGTGTGGTCGGTCTGTACCCACGGGCGAACGCCAATCCCGACCTTACGCTCATCTGCCCTTCAGCGGTTCAGCTCGACCCTCTCGACGAGTACAGCTTCGATGCCATCGAAGCACAACTCCACGAAAAGTTCTTCGGCAGTGCCAAGACCGAGGTTCCGCGTGGCGAGGCCGTCTCGATCGGCGACCGCCTGGGCGTGTACTTTCGTCCGCCCACGGGCACCGGCGCGCTCCGCCTTGCTCTGGCCCCATACGACCGGGGCATGCTCACGTGGTGGGGAATCGGCGGGGTCGATGGCACCACCCTCGACGCTGCATTGGTGCGCATGCAGCCCACTGTGCAGTACACCGGCCCCGAAGGCGGGCAGCCAAAGATCCGGGCCGACCGATGGATCAGCCACTATGTCACCCACCGACCCACATCACCACTTGTGCTCGGCCCGCTCGTCCTGCTCATCGGCTTGATTGGAGCAGGGGTGTCAGCCTCTCGCCGCCGGAAGAACCCGTACGAAGACATCGACTGAGCGCCTGTCGCGTCCGGAGCGTTTATCCGCAACAAATCACCCCGGACCCAGACACCAAGAGGCCCGAGCACACCGCACTGGCGCACTCGGGCCCAACAGGCCATCCAAACGGGCACCCTCAGGGCGTGCCCAGTCCCGAGCAGAAGCAGGCCTCGAAGCCACCTGAAGCGGTGGAGCCATCGTCGTAGGTGATCGACACGCTGCCCACCTCGATGTCGCTGCCCGACGCGTACGAATCAAGCGACGCGGAACCCGAGGCCGATGAGGCCGCAATCGTGAAGCCAGACTCGATGATGGAGATGGCCGAGATGGTGGCCGGAGGTGGGGTGGGTCCGGCCGGTACACCAATGTCGAGGGTGTCACCCTGCGCTGCTGCAGGATCTTCGATCACGATCCGCATGCTGTAGGTGCCACCGTAGGTGCTGTTGCCCAGCCCGTAGTCGCACGCGCCACCGCCGCTGCTGGTCTCGTAGCCAAGAATGATGGCGCCGTACGAGACATCTTCCCAGGCGAAGGAGTCGAAGGTGTACGAGGTACCGCCGATGGTGGCCGAGACCGTGCTGGAGCTCAGGCACGAGGCAGCACCCTCACCCTCGCCTTCGCCTTCGCCTTCGCCTTCGCCTTCACCTTCGCCTTCGCCTTCGCCTTCGCCCTCGCCCTCGCCCTCGCCTTCGCCCTCGCCTTCGCCTTCGCCTTCGCCCTCTCCTCCGGCGCCGGAGTCCATCATCGCGAGGCCGCTGTCATCATCCTTGCCGCCTCCTCCCACGAGGCAGGCTCCAATGCCGATCATCGCAAGGCAGAGGGCAGAATCACGAAAGCTGAAGGACATGCACATCTCCGAAGAAGGCTGGCGGCGGACAGGATTTCGGTCACCGAGAAGGGAGTGGCCGGATGCCCCTGAGCATTGGCTTGGTCCAGCCAAGCATACCATCCAGATTGTCCGGGAAGTTGCTCAGGAAGACATGCTCTCGGATGCGGATCGCGACGGGGTGCCGCACGCTTCAGCGACCCTGTTGCTCCAGCTGCTGGAGTGCCGTAGCAGCATCGTCGAGGGCGGTGCTGAGGGCTGTACGAATGCCCGTGTTTCTCTTCATGGCCTTCGTCACCCGCGCGAGGAGAGAAAGGTCGCTCGGGATGTACTTCAGCTGGTCCTTGATGAACCTCGACTCCTCGAGGTACTTGTTCAGGTGTTCCAGCCGTGAGGGAAGCTCGGCGGCAATGACCGTGGCGAGGGCCACTGCCTGGTCTTGCTGACCGTTTTTGTGCAGCCAGAGGAGGTAGTCGGTCATCCTCACCATGGCGCGGCTACGGTCCACCGTTGCCAGGTGTTGATCCATCGGCGCCCATCCGGTCTGGTACACCCCCAGGTACCAGTCGTCTGTCGCCAGGGGATTCTGGTCGGGCGAGTCGAGATGCGCGAGCGCCGGACTGATCTTCGATGGCAGGAATGGAGTGGTCGCTCGTCGCTCGCGCGCCAGCTGCCTGTGCCATTCCTTGTTGCACTGTTTCTGCCGATCGACACGGTATTGTGAGCAAGAGTCATACGTGCGGACACGCGCGACGGCGGGGTGGGTAAAGAGCAGAAGTGTGGGAACCAGGGCTCCAATTGCTGCTCGAACGATGATGCTCGTCATGCGTCTCTCCGAAGCGACTTCGATCGGGTACCCGTAGAGACATAGCCGTTGAGGCGAACGCCAAAAGGCGCGGAAAGGCCTCCCTTGAATTTCTTCTGGTGCGGTCTCGGCTCGGCGGTGGGTCTGGCTGGGGACCGCACCCGCTCGAGAAGCTCGGCTGTGCTCAGTCCTTCAGGCAGCGCACGTAGAATCCAAAGGCCTTCAGGCGGTAGTCGCGGTTGCTGCCCGTGTAGGCCGTGTTGAACAGCCGAGAGACGGCCTCGGTCGACGTGTGGTCGGTGGACGTCCAGTACAGGATGCGGTCATAGTCGTAGTTGCAGCCGTTGCCGCTCGAGCCGAAGCCACCGGTGAGCCAGTCGAAGCCGTAGGGGCCCGATGTGGAGAGGTCGTCGCCGATTTGGGTGGAATTCCAGCCCACGTAGCTCGGGTCGGTCAAGCTTGCGTCGAGGTGGCTCTCGAGGGCGAACCAGTCGGCATCCGACGGCACGTGCCAGCCAGTGGGACAGATGCCCTGCGTGCCCTCGGTGGTGCTGCCGTTCATGACCGTGGACCAGTCGTACATTCCACCATATCGGCTGCAGTCGCAGCACCATCGGGAGATGGCCGTGCCGCTGGCATCGGAGGTGGCGTTCAGGTTGCTGGCCATCCAGCACTGGGAGCCGAGCTCTACAGTGGCGTAGGTGTTGCCGTCGACGTCGGTGAGGGTCTCTCCGCAGCTGGTGTCGACGACCAACACGCTGGCGCTGGCCGACGCGCTCCCGATGCCGTCACTCACCACCGCTGTGCAGGTCCAGGTCTCTTCGGCCAGCGTCACCGCGGCCGGCACGGTGTCTCCACTCTCCGTGTCACCCTGATCGCTCACCCAGCTGTAGCGGTAGGTCAGCGATTGCTCGTCGGCATCGGTGGCACCGCTGGCACTGCAGACCAAGTCGTCGACTGCGGCCGTGGGCTCGTCGGGACTAATCTCCACCAAGGGTGCGGTGGGGAGACGATTTTCGATGGTCACCATGGCGTCGTTGGCCGCGCTTCCGCCATGGCTGTCGAACACGCTCACCTGGCAGACCACCGAGTCCAGGGGCTGGGCTCCAGTGGTCTCGAGTGCCAGCTCGGGTCCGGTGGCCACGTCTGTTTCCGAGAGCAGCCAGGTATACGACGGCACGAGTCCGTCTTCGTCGGGATCGGTGACCGTGGCCAGGCAGGTGAGCACGCTGTCGACCACTACGCCCGTGCTGGGAGCGATCGTGACCTCGCTCACCACGGGCTCGGTGTTTTCCACGATCACACTGGCGCTGGATGTGATGGTCTGGTCGTCGGTGCTCGCGGCGGTGGCGGTGCAGTCGATGCGGTCGGTCACATCGGTGTCTGTGGCGGTGACCGTGTAGGTGTCTCCTGTGGCCACCACCTGGGCACTCACCGTCCACTCGAAGGTGGTGGTGAGGGGGTCGTCACTGGCGGTGGTGGCTGCGGCTGTGCAGGTGAGGGTGGTACCTGTCCGTACATCGGAGGGAGGCGAGATGGCAGCCGTGCTGGAAAAGAAGGGGGGTGCGGGTGTGGCGGGCACACCGGGCGTGGCTGCGGTGTCATCTTTTCTGGTGACCAGCACGTCACCGCCACACGAAACCGCAGCGAACAGGGAGAGGGGCCACCATCGGATGCCGTTGAACATGCATGCTCCTACTGGCTTTGGGCTTCCGCCCGCGGGAGACCGGGCGCCGGCGGGCCAAGAATAGTCGAAGGGTTGCTTTGGAGCAGCCTGCAGGTGTGGGCACCAGCCACCCGACGGATGCTCGAACCGGCCGCGCTGTGCGACGATGGCGCAGGACCGCCAGCCCCTGCGAGGCCCCCATGATCGCCTACACCGTTCGCTGTGACTTCACCGATGCCTCCGTGGCGGCCGACTGGCGCCAGTGGATCGTGGATGAGCACCTGGCCGACCTCCTCGACGCCGGTGCCGTGCGCGCCGAGGTCGTGACCCTCGATGAGCCCAGCGCGGGTGCGGCAGTCACGATGGAGAGTCGCTACTGGTTTGCCGACCGGGCCGGCATGGAAAACTACCTCACGCACCATGCCGCCCGCCTGCGGGGTGAGGGGCTGGAGCGCTTTCCGCTGTCGCTTGGCCTGTCGTACAGCCGCACGATCGGCGAGGCGCTCGGTCCGCGGCAAAGGGGGCCGCGCCGGCGACAGTGAAGGGGGCGAAGGGGTGCGCGCGGCTCCCGCTCAGGGCAGGGCGCTGTTCACCACCGACTCCACCTCTTCCACGCTGGTCTTGGCGCCGTCTGCCAGGCGCCACAGCAGGCGCCCTTCGGCATCGACCAGCGTGTAGCTGTGCTGGGGAACGTTGTCGTCGTCTGCACCCCACGCGGCGATCCAAGCGGCCTCGTAGTCGCCGAGCACGGTCCAGGTGAGCCCCAGCTCGTCGGTGACTCGAGCGGCTGACTCGGCGTCGGCGTTCAAGCCCGTGGCGTCTTGGGAGACCACGAGCACCACCTGGAGGTCGGTCGGAGCGCTGTCGACGTACCAGTCATGGAGGTCCTGAACCAGGCCCTGGCATGAGGGTCACCACTCGGCCGTGCCGAGCACGAGCGTGGGCTGGCCGCGAAACTCGGAGAAGCTCCGCAGGTCGCCGTTGCGGTCCACGAGGGTGAAGTCTGGCGGACACATGCCCAGCTCCCAGCCTTCCGTGCAGGGCGCGTCGCCGCTCCCGGTATCGTCGATCACCACTGAGCCGGAGTCCTCCTCGCCGAGCTGGTCGGGCGTCTTTGCGCCGGTCGAGCAGGCTGTGAGTGCGAATAAGCACGTATATGCCGTCCACCGCATCGTTCTGCCTCCTGGATGCCGCGCATCATATGCTACGCATAACGGGGTTGTGGCTGGTTTTGTTTGGTTGTGAGGGGCTACGACGCCTGCCTTGCCTCGCGCGCAAATGCACAGTCGCGCACAGCCAGCCGGGTCGAGTATTGAAGAGTTGGTATAGTCGGCCTCCTCGTCTGCACAGCCGGTTTTTCGAGCTGCACTCTGGAGCACTCCGTGACCCCCTCCCGCTTCCTCGTCTTGTCCCTCACATTCCTGGGATGTCGCGGTCCAGACAACGACAAGGACGACTCCGGCACCGATCCGGGTGCGCCGCCCATCATCACCGTGTCGCTGTCGCCGTCGAGCGGAGTCACCCCCAACGAGACGCTCACCTGTACCGCCTCGGTCGAAGATCCAGATGAGCACGCGGTCTCGACCAGCTTCACCTGGAGCGTGGACGGTGCGGCGGTGGATGCCACCGAGACCACGGAGCTGGAGAGCGCTCTCGCCGGTGCCTTCGCCGGGGGTCAGGAAGTGTCCTGCACCGCCCTGGCCGAAGACGAGACCGGCTTGCAGAGCAGCGCATCGGCCACCACCGTGGTGGTCAACCAGGCACCGGAAGCGACCGATGTGGTGCTTGACCCCGACCCGGTCACCACCAACACCGTGCTGCGCGCAGCCGTGACCGCTTCGGATGCGGATGGAGACCCGACTGCAGTGACCTGGTCGTGGAGCGTTGATGGCGCCGTGGTGCAAGAAGGCGAAGACGACTCCCTCGACGGTGCCACCGCGTTCGACAAGGGGCAGGAAATCATCGCCACCGCCACCGTGACCGATGGCACCGACACCGCCACGGTGGCGAGCGCTCCCGTGCAGGTGCAGAACTCCCCACCCACGGCACCCGAAGTGGCCATCACGCCCGGAGCGCCAGGCGCGGGCGAGGCGCTGGTGTGTGGCGTGACCGCCGATGCCATCGATGACGACAGCGACCCGCTCTCGTACACCGTCGCCTGGTCGGTGGATGGCTCGGCCTGGGGGAGCGGCGAAGACGCGAGCGATCCGGACGGGGAGCCTGAGACCACCACCCTCGAAGGAGACACCGTCCCGGCGGGAACCACCACCTACGGACAGTCGTGGACCTGCACCGTCACCGCGTCCGACGGAGAGGCGGATGGTGCAGCGGGCACCGCCACCGTCACCCTCCCAGACTGTGCCTATGGCGAGAGTGAAGACTGTCCCGGCGCGTCTTGTGCCGACATCCTGACCGCGGCGGGCGGCTCCGGGCTGGCGGATGGGGTCTACATCCTGGAGGCGGGCGCGGTGTCCGGTGCGCCCTACGAGGCGTGGTGCCTGATGGACACGGGCTACGACGGTGGCGGCTGGACCCTCATCGCCACCTACGCCAGCGACGGAACCACCACCTGGACCTACGACGCTCGGCGGCTGCAAGACACCGACACGCGCACGGTGGGCTCCATCTCCGCCATCGAGCAGGACTTCAAGTCGCCTGCTTACCACGACGTGCTGGCCACCGAGGTTCTCTTCCTGCACGCACCGAGCACGATCTGGGCGTCGTATGCGTTCGATGCCTCGAGTCCCACCACGCTCGGCCAGGAAGTCCTCGATGCGGGGGGACCGTCCACGCGGCGGGCGGGCACCGGACTGGCGATGGTCGCCGGCACCCTCACCGCTGCGGGGAACCTCAACGAGACCGCCCTCTATTTCAACGCCAACGACCCCGACGGCTCCTATCCGGCCAACACCTGGGGACCGACCTGGAACGCGTCGTTCAACAATGCTGTGGCCTTCGACGACGCGGCCAACTCATCCATCGGCACGGAGTCTTGGGTTCCCGACCGGGAGATCAACGAGACCGAGGGGGGCAGCGGCCCTGTCCGAGGCGTGGGCTGGGCCTATGCCACCGGTGACTCGGTGGGCCCGGCGGGGAGCGGCAACGACTACCTCCAGGCGTTTACGCGCTGAGGGGGTGGCGGTGGGAATGGCGGCCCTGTGCTCCCGTGCAGGCCCTCGCTCCACAGTCGCGCACAGTCGGGCCGACACAGCCCCCGCGATTCGGTAGCGTCCGCCTCTCTGGAGGACGCCCATGTCGTCTCGCGCTTCGCTTGTATTGTTCACCGGTCTGGCCGTGGCCTGCTCTGATGCAGGGGTGACCAAGTTCAACACCCCGCCCACCGCCGAGCTCACGAGCCACGCGAGCGGCGACACGGTGCGCGAAGGCTATGAAGAGAACCTCCGGGGCGTGGTGGGCGATCCCAACCACGCCGTAGACCAGCTGTCGGTGACCTGGCTGGTCGGTGGCTCGGTCGTCTGTGCAGACTCGACGCCCGACGCGG
>CAJWOS010000045.1 GCA_913044235.1 uncultured Pseudomonadota bacterium | reverse complement strand
GTGCCGGTCGGGCGCCACGGGCGCTGCCGCAGTCGCGGAAGCCATGAAGGGAAGCAATCCCAGCAGTGCGGCTCGACGAAAGAATCGACTCAACGAATGCATGAATCCTCGTGATTGGACGGGGCCATCGGACCTACCCCAAAAAATGGCCGGCGGGCTCACAGAGTGCGACGCCGAGGAGTGGACCGCGCGGTTGAGCGGTCGTGGGCATCCAGCAGTCGCGAGCGCTCTGCCTCCCACTCACCCTGAGAGAGCATCCCTGAGCGCAAGCGCTCATCGAGACGCGCCAGCTCGGAAGCCAGACCACTTTGCGGCGCGCGAACCGATGCTGCAGCGGCAGACGAGGCCCGAGCCACCGACGAATCCTTCAGCTCCGCAACTTCCCGGCGAGCCGCTGCGAGGGCGGGGTCCAGCAGCGGCGGGTCGTCCGACGCTGCCGGAGCTGTCAGGCCCTGGTTCACCGCACTGCGGGTGGACTCCGCAACCGCCCGAACCCGCTCTCCGACCCGTCGGGCCGCGCCCTCGAGTCCGCCATTGTCTTCGAACTGCTTCTGGCCGTCGGCAAGGACGCCCCGCGCGAGATTGGTCAATCGGTCGATGGAGCTCACGGCGTCTTCTCCGGTTCTGGGGGCAAGGGCACCAGCCCACCCAACGCATCTACCTCTTCGGCCGCAAGCGCTGCTTCCTTGGCCATCATCTGCACGGAAACGGGTGGAATGGGCGGAGGCCCGGTCCACCATCGCTCCAGGGCAACCACCAAAAACGCAACCGCAAGGAACAGCAACAGGAGCCGAATCGAGGCGCCTGTCCGCCCACCAGCACCGCTAGAGCCCCGGCCGACCGATGCGAACATGGCCGGTGGGGCAGACGGTCGAGAGGATTGCGGTGCGTTGCGTTCGATGACTCGTCTCCGTAGGTGCGTGGCCGGCCAACCCTTCATCGCAGCACCGCCATCCTCAAGGGACATCGATTGCAGGGGCGGCCGCCCGGTCGCCCTGTTGTATCGCCCGCGAAGCCAGTGGCCGCCGCGCACGTGGAAATTGCATCGGAAACCAAAGCCTCACGCGGCCGAATGGTACCGAGTCTCGCTGCAACCACTCACCCAGCGCGTCCTTGCCGAAAGCGCCGAGCGTCGATGCCATACTTCTCCACGCGAAGTCCCATGATGCGCTCGGTCAGGCCCAGCTCACGAGCGGCTGCCGCTCGGTTTCCCTGGTTCGCCTTCAAGGCATCGAGGATGATCTCCCGCTCGAAAGCCGCGAGCCGCGCCTTGAGGTTGCCTGCGGGGCGCGTGTTGGTGGCATCGGCGGTCTGGAGGGTCGGCGGGAAGTGGTGCCCCTGGAGCACGTCGTCGCGCGAGAGGAGCACAGCGCGCTCGATGCAGTTTTCCAGCTCCCGCACATTCCCCGGCCAATGGTACGAAACGAGCATGTCGATCGCATTGGTGGAGACCCTCTGCACACTCCGGCCATGCGCACGGTTGAACTTTTCCACGAAGTGGTTGGTGAGCAGCGTGATGTCGCCTGTCCGCTCGCGAAGGGGTGGCAGTCGGATGGGAAAGACCGCGAGCCGGTAATACAGGTCGGCTCGAAACGAGCCTGATTTCACCATCTGATCCAGGTCGCGACTGGTGGCTGCGATGACCCGCACGTCGATCTTGACCACCGTGTTGCCCCCCAGTCTCTCGAACTGGCGCTCTTGGAGCACACGGAGCAGCTTGATCTGGTTCGCCGGTGACAGGTCGCCGACCTCATCAAGCATCAGGGTTCCACGATGCGCCAGCTCGAACCGTCCTTTGCGTTGCGTGAGCGCACCGGTAAACGCGCCGCGTTCGTGCCCGAAGAGCTCGCTCTCAATCACGCCCTCGGGAATCGCCGCACAGTTCACCGCGATGAAGGGCTGCGTGCGCCGGTCGCTGCTGCGGTGAATGGCCTCCGCAATCAGCTCCTTTCCAGTGCCGCTCTCCCCCGTCACGAGCACGGTCGTGGGACCCGAGGCCACCTGCCCCACCAGACCGAACACCTCTCGCATCGAACTTGAACGACCGAGGATGTTGGGCGGACGTTCGGCCCGATCCGGCTCGCCCTTCCGAAGCATCCGGGTGCGCACGATGGCCGATCGCAGCATCGCGCCCACAATCTTCAGCATGCGCCCATCTTCGGCCAGAGCATGCACATCGACCACCCGACGATACGCCGACAGCGCCCCCACCGGCGAGCCCTCTGCGAAGATCGGAACCACCACCAGGCCTCGATCCACGCCCGCGTCGAGTGCTCCCGTGCGGTCGAGAAAGTGTGGATCCTTGCGAATAGAGCGCACCACGACCGGTGTTTCGGTCGCGTCATCCGAGAGCAGGGCTCGCCCGATGATGCCGTCTCCGAGGCGATAGCGTCCGCGCCGGACTTCCGCGGGGGTCAAGCCGTGCCCCGCCTCGAGAACCACCTGGTTTCCAGCAGGCTCCACAATACCGAGGGAGACTCGCTGCAGTCCGGTTCCCTCCCCGACATCCCGCAAGACCGGCCCGAGAACCCGCTCTAAGTCGTCGGATGTGGAGACACGCCCCGCGATGCGTGCAAGCACCCGCAAGCGCTCACCGACAGTTGGCGCCCCAGCCATCGATACCTCCAAAGCTACATTTTCGTATCTATATATACCACTCCAAAGGTCACACCCGACATCGCTTGACGATCCACAGGGCATTTTGGTCGATTTTCACTCAAGCCTTCTCAATTTCATACATTTATGTATCTACAATTTCGAATTCATACATATTTGTATCCTCTACTTCACACGCCAAGGGGATCCTGACCCTGGCACGGCATTTGCTCTGCCGGGCCGCGACACCGGCCAACCGGCCGCATCACACGAGCCTCACTGGAGAACCCCCATCATGGCCCTCATCGCTGAGTACATCTGGGTGGACGGCACCGCCCCCACCGCTCTCGTTCGCTCCAAGACCAAAGTCATCCCCGGATTCGATGGCGAGGTCAACCTCGAGGCCTTCCCCGCGTGGGCTTTCGACGGCTCGTCGACCAACCAGGCGGAAGGAGCAGACTCAGACTGCATCCTGCGGCCTGTTCGATTCGTGCCCGACCCAACGCGGAACGGCAACGCTTGGCTGGTCATGTGTGAGGTCCACTCTCCCGATGGCAGCCCGCATCCATCCAACAAGCGCGCCGCGCTTCGTCGCATCATGGATGCAGGCGGCGCCGCTGCCGATGCCTGGGTGGCATACGAACAGGAGTACACGTTCTTCGAGGGGAGCCGTCCGCTGGGCTTCCCAGCCGAACGACGCTTCCCAGCCGCCCAGGGTCCCTACTACTGTGGTGTCGGCTCCGACGAAGTCTACGGACGGGAAATCGTGGAAGCGCACCTGCAGGTGTGTCTCGAAGCAGGCATCGCGCTCACAGGCATCAACGCCGAGGTCATGCCCGGCCAGTGGGAGTTCCAGTGCGGCGGCCCAAACGTCGACCCTTTGGAAGCATCCGACCACCTCTGGCTCGCCCGCTGGCTGCTGTACCGTGTAGGCGAAGACTACGGTGTGTCAGCCACTCTCGATCCCAAACCGGTTCCTGGTGACTGGAACGGAGCCGGCATGCACACCAACTTCTCCACAGCAGCCATGCGCGCAGCAGGCGGTGACAAGGTCATCGAGCAGGCTTGCATCGCGCTGGGCGAGCGCACCGACGAGCACTTCGCCATGTATGGAGCCGGCAACGAAGCCCGCCTGACCGGACACCACGAGACCTGCTCCTACCGGGAGTTCCGCTACGGCGTGGCTGACCGCACGGCATCCATCCGCATCCCGCGCATGGTAGCCACCGACGGCAAGGGCTACCTTGAAGACCGTCGCCCGGCCGCAAACGCCGACCCATACCTCGTGGTTAGCGCCCTGCTCATGACCATTCTCGGCCTGTGGGACTGACGGTAACGCTGCCCACATCACCCGCTCTCGCACAGGACGCCGCCGGGTTCTCCACCCGGCGGCGTGTTTGTTCCCTCACTCCCTCCGCCTGACCCCTTTCGTTCGGGCCCCTCGATGCTGCGTAGAAGCGCGCCAGGGCTCCCCGCGCCGCATCGGTCCACTCCTCAGCGCTGGCGCTTCGCCCCAGCAGTTGGTCGCGGATGGGCGCTTCAAGCGCTTAGGGATGCTGCTCCTGGCTCGATGCCAAGCGGCTTGTCCAGGCCCCGCACGTACCACCACAAGCGCCACATGTAGGAAGCCAGGGCAAGCGACATGAGCGGAGCCATCAGCCAGTGGATGCGTGCGAGCAGCCCAGTGGGGTCGTACACCACGGTCCAGTCCAGACGACACCGATTCGGCCCCAGCTCGGTCACCTGGTAGCACTCGCCAAACCGATTCCAGAAGGGCTCGGTCGTGCCATAGAAACAGAACACCATCCGACCCGCACTCGGGTCATACTCCATGAATTCCTCATAGAGGTTCACGCCGCCCCATAAAGTCACGGTGCGGGTCGTCCCCACCCCGAACGGCTCCGGGGAGGTCCACTCGACCGAGCCAATCCCCGTGACCCATTGCGACCACGAAGCAGGGTCGGCGAATACCGCGAACAAGCGGTCCCGAGACACGGGCAGCTCGACTGCATTGTCGAACCGCACCGGCGCCTGCTCGAACCACTCGAGCCCAAATGTACGACACGGAACGAATGGCAGCGCGGAGTCACGGGGCAGCCCCATGGTTCGGCCTGTCGGTACGCTCGCCATCAACCACCTCTTGGTTCCCGCAAGACTACCGTGCTCCGAGACACAATCGCACCCCATCGGCCGACCTGGGCCGATAAAGACCGGCTCCGAAGTCCGACCCGGAGCTCTTGATGGCCGCAACCAACCGCCTCGCCGACGCCCTGCAACTTGCCCAGCGGGGCGAGAACTCTGGCGCACAGTCCATCCTCGTAGAGATTCTCGCGTCGCCCGGCCACCGAGATGCCCCCCAGGCTGCCACCCTCCTCGGCCGCTTGCGACTGCAGGTGCGCGACGTGGACGGTGCGCTGGATGCACTGGTCCCGGCCTGGGAGCGGGCCCGGCGCAGTCCTGATGCCGCGGCCGCTGCACTGGTCGGTCTTGGACTTGTGCAAGCACTGGTCTCGGCCGATCGCGCGCTGCACGGCTTGCGGGTGCTGGTCCAAGCGCGACGTCTCGCGGAGCTCGCCGGCACATCTCCACTGCTCGGGGCCTGCTCCGACTTGGGGCGGGCGCTCTTGGATCGCATGCCCAGTGCCGACGAGGCCAAAGACGCCGACAGCGCAGTCACTCGACGTCACTTGGCGAGCCTTGCGCACCGAGCGCTCGGCGACCTGCCGCAATCCCGCGCAGGGCTCCAACAGGCTTGGATGGACTCGGAGCGCGCCCATGCTGCGGTGCGGGCCGAAGTCGGAATCGACCTTGTGCATCGAATGCAGGCCGATGGAAATGTCGGGTGGGTTCCGGTCCGAGATGCTGCCCGCGACGCCGCAGCGACGGCCGGCGACACCGAATTGGTTGGCCAGCTTGATGCCATCGAGACCCCACCCACCCTGCCGCAGCTCCCCGACGACGCCTCCGAGCTCGAGCGCGCTCGCGCTGCCGTAGAGGTCGGACAGACCGATGCCGCCGTCGCCTGTTGTGAGCGGATCCTGGCCGACAACACCGCCAGTGCAGGCGAGCACCTGTCGGCCCGCCTTCTCCTCGCACAGCTCCTGCTGGGAACGGATGCTGCCGATCGCGCCGTTGCCGTCCTGGCTCCCGCCTGGCAGGCCGCAGAGGCTTCGACGGATGCGCAGTCCACCGCCGCCGTGGCCAGCCTGCTCGGGCCCGCACTCGTGGCAGATGGGCGCACCCTGCCCGGACTGCGCGTGCTGATGGTGGCGCGACATCGTGCAGCTGAAGACACCGATCTGCTCGCCCACTTCCAAGAGATCGCCGCCAGCATCCGTCGACACATCCCTGGACCAGACCCCACCGCCGAGACTCCCGAACAGCACGCGCGGAACGCTCTGGTCTGCGCAGCAGGAGCCATGCTCGACTGGATGGACGGTGAGCCCAACAAGGCCCGTGCGGGCATGTCGGAGGCTTGGGTGCACGCCGAGCAAGCAGGACCAGTGGCCCGCGCACAGGTAGCGCTCGACTACACGGGCATGCTGCGCGCCGCTGGAGATGCAAAGTGGACTGCCGTGCACCGCCTCGGGCGTGCGAGCGCGATGGAGGTTGAAGATATTGGCCTGATTGCACTCTTCGATGCGATCTCGGCCCCCCCGGAAGCCTGAGGAAACGGTGGAACCGGTGCCTAGGGGACCACACCACCGCAACCAAGGGGCGACCGCTCGCCACAGCGGCGCGGCATACCCCCACCCGTCAGCGGAATCCCCGAGGAAGCACGCAAACTCCCGGCCTGTGGGGATACACTGCCTGCGAATCGTTGGAGACCCGATGCCACGCCCGCTTCGTATGCCTGTCGTGCCCCTCCTCGCGACGCCAATCCTGTTGTCCGCATGCAGCCAGGGCAAGGATGCCACCATCACGGTGAGCAACAGCGACCCCACCGCCACCATCGTGAGCCACATCGACGGTGACAGTGTGCTTGAGGGAATCGACATCGAGTTTCGCGGCGTGGTGGCCGATGGCGAAGACGCATACGACTCTTTGTTGGTCACATGGACCTCAGGCGGCACCGCCATCTGTCCCGAGCAACCGGCTGTGGCCGACGGCACCACCGCCTGCACCTTTCCTTTGACACGGGCCGATACCGGCGAGGGCGGCCTCGTGGTGAAAGACACTCGAGGCGCCTCTGCAGTCGCCAAGGTCACGCTCGATGTCCTCCCCACAAACCCGCCTTCGATCACCATCACTGGCCCCGTGGAGGGCCGTCGCTACTACACCGACGTTCCACTGCTCTTCACGGCTCAGGTGAGCGACCCCGAGAGCGACCCGGAAGCGCTGTCGGTCCGCTGGGAAAGCGACGTGCAAGGGGAGCTGGCCATCGATGCGCCCTCCCCATCGGGCAACATCGAGGGCGAGGTGTACCTGTCGGAGGCCAATCACATCATCACCGTCCGTGCCGAAGACCCCCAAGGCAACACCGACACCGACAGCATCTTCCTCGAGGTCGGCGGCCCCAACAGCCCCCCCACCTGCACTTTTGATGCGCCCGAGGTCGACACCGTGGTGGAGTCTGGAGAAGTGGTCCTGCTCGAGGGCACCGTCGACGATGCGGACGTCGGTCCCGAAGGTCTCGCCGTCGCGTTCACGAGCAGTATCGACGGCGAGCTCGGCACCGCCACACCCAACTCCGATGGCTCGGTCCTGCTCGGTGCAGATGACTTGTCCACCGGCACCCACACCCTTTCGCTCGTCGCAACCGACGATGCCGGAACCACCTGCACGGCGTCCAGTGCCGTGCGCATTGCTGAGCCGCCCTTCGTCCGCATCGACAGCCCCTCCCCCGCCGAGGAGTTTAACGACGGCGACACCATCAACTTCGCCGGCACCGCCACCGACAACGAAGACCCGAACGACACCCTCACGGTCTCCTGGACAAGCAGCTTGGATGGCGAGTTCAACACCAGCCCACCCGATTCGAGCGGCAACGTGGCAGCCTCGCAGCTCCTCTCGGTGGGCGACCACGAAGTGCGTCTTGTGGTGACCGACTCCGATGGAATGCAGCGCAGCAGTCTCACCACCGTGAAGGTACTGCCCTGCGAATACTTTTATGATGGCGACGGAGACGGCTTCGGCGACCCCACCACCGGACTGCCGACCTGCGAGCCCCCTGTCGGCTACGTGCTCGACGGCACCGACTGTGATGACAGCGACCGCGACGCCTACCCCGGCGCTGACGAGTACTGCGACGGCCACGACGACGACTGTGACGGCACAACCGATGAATACGACGCCATCGATGCCACACAGTGGTGGACGGACGCCGATGGCGATGGCTTCGGAGACCCAGCCACCGTCCAGACCGCCTGTACACAGCCATCCGGGGCCATCTCCGTGGGCAACGACTGCGACGACTCCGACCGCGACATCAACCCTGGCGCTGAGGAGGTCTGTGGAGACGGCGTCGACGATGACTGCGACGGTGCCGACCTTCCTTGCATTCTCAACATTCCGCTGGCCACCACCGACGTACAGCTCATCGGCGAGTCGGCCCAGGATGAAGTCGGCACCGCCGTGGCGGCCGTGGGGGACCTCAACGGCGACGGACTCGATGATGTGCTCGTCGGTGCCCCCTACGACGACATCGACGCCATTGACGCCGGCACGGCCTACATGGTTTTTGGTGGCCTGACGGGCTCGCTGGATCTTTCGGGCGCCGATGCCCGCTTGATCGGAGAGTCCAGCAGCGACAACGCCGGACTCTCCGTGGCCGGAGCCGGCGACGTCAATAATGATGGGTACAACGATGTCCTTGTGGGTGCATGGTACGACGACGCCACAGCGACCGATGCTGGCGTGGCCTACCTGCTGCTCGGCCCCTTCTCCGGCGACATCGACCTCGGCGACTCCGACTACCTCCTCACGGGAGACAACGCCGAAGACTACGCCGGCGCCGGACTCGCGATGGTCGGCGACTGGGATGGCGATGGACATAGCGACCTCGCCATCGGTGCCTACGAAGAGGACACGGGCGACACCAACGCCGGCATGACCTACCTCATCTCGGGCGCCTCCATCGCCTCGGGAACCCTGTCTTCGGTGTCATTCGCGACTTTTTCCGGTGAGCGCTCCGACGACCAGGCGGGCCGCAGTGTCTCTGCCGCCGGTGATGTGGATGGAGACGGACAGCCAGACCTACTCATCGCGGCACCGCCCGAAGATACCGGCGGCAATGCCTCCGGCTCGGTGTACCTCGTGCTCGGCCCCACCACGGGCGGCGACATCGACTTGCGCTACGCCGAGGCCCAGCTGTACGGCGAGGGCGACAACCACTTCGCCGGTCGTCAGACTGCGGGCCCCGGAGATCTTGACGGTGATGGTTACGACGACATCGTCATCGGTGCAGACGGTGAAGACAGCGTGGATAGTGGCAACGGTGCGGTCTACCTCTGGCGAGGGCCGGTGCCGTCCGGCACACGAAGCCTGTCGGGGGCTGACACCAAGTTCGTGGGACAGAGTGGGCTGGACTACATCGGCCGGAGCGTCTCGAGCGGTGGCGACATCAACAACGACGGCTTTACCGACCTTGTGATGGGCGGAACTGGCGACGACTACGGTGACATCGACGCTGGCGGCGGCTTCGTGGTGCTCGGTCCCTTCTCCTCGGGCACGCTGTCGAAGAACGATTTCTACGCGCGCCTTTATGCCGAGTCGACCGACGACAAGGCTGGCTATTCCATCGCAGGCGACTTCGACTTCAACGGCGATGGATGGGACGACGTCTTGGTGGGCGTCCCAGGCGACGACGCAGGCGGTACCAACGCAGGCGCCGCTTACATCACATTTGGGGCAACCTCCTGGTAGGACACCCTCCCCCACCCCAGGCCCGATACGCTCTACGCATGCGCCCATTTTTTGCCACTTGCATCGCGGCCTTCGGCCTCCTCGCCGTCCCATCCGGTGCTGATGGTGGGCCACGCACACGCTCTGCGCCCCACGCGTTGGGCTCCGACTTCGCCGACCTCGCTGCACAGGTCGGTCCGACCACGGTGCACATCGAGTCTCGCCACGAAAGCGTACTGTCTACCGGACTCAATCAGCTGTCTCGTGACTTTGCCTTCACGCTGCCCCGACAAGCGCGCGCAGAAGCGAGCGAGGGCCCCGTCTCGACTGGCAGCGGGGTTCTCATCGACGCAAGCGGACTGGTTCTCACGAACCATCACGTGGTGGGAAGTGCACAGACCGTCATGGTCACCCTGCACGACAAGCGCCGCTTTCAAGCCGAAGTGGTGGGCTCCGATCCCCGCACCGACGTCTCGGTGCTGCAGCTCCAAGGAAGGGTCGACGATGGACCCTTCCCCACCGCCCAACTGGGCGACTCCGATGCCATTCGCGTGGGGGAGTGGGTCATGGCCGTGGGGCACCCATTCGACTTCCAGTTCAGCGTGACAGTAGGCATCCTGAGTGCTCGTGGTCGGCGCAATCTCTCCCGCGACGAGATCCAAGACTATCTCCAGACCGATGCGGCCGTGAACCCCGGCTCCAGTGGCGGCCCCCTGTTCAACATGCATGGCGAGCTTGTGGGCATCAACACGGCCATCTTCAATCCCAGCCAGACCGCCCAGAATGCCGGAATCGCCTTTGCCATTCCGAGCAACATGGCCCTTCGCATCGCCCGAGACCTTCAGGCCACCGGTCGCGTGGGCCGAGCCGTACTCGGGGTTGAAGCCACCACCCGGTCTCCCACCGCGGACAACCCCCGACCAGGCGCCGAGATCACCCGCATCGTTCCCGATGGTCCGGCCGAAAACGCCGGCCTGCGTCGGGGCGACGTGGTTGTGTCCGTGGATCAAGAGCCCATCGGCAGTCGCGACGACCTGCGCTCGGTGGTTCTGGCCCGGGGCCCAAGCGCTGCGCTCAACCTGGGTGTGGAGCGAGGAACACGCACCCTGCACCTTCAGGTACAGACCGACGCCGCACGCGACTCGGCCCTCCCTGGCTTCCGAATGCCTCCTGACGGCTCCGAATGGGCGGGCATGGTCCTCACACCGCCCACACCCGAGAGCATGGCCACCCTGGGCGTCACACCTCCCGAAGACAAGCGGTTTCGAGGATTGCTCGTACTCGCCGTGGCACCGGCGAGCGCTGCCTCGGTGGCGGGACTGGCCAAGGGCGACATCTTGCTGCGGATCGCCGGAACTCCTGTCGAAGACTCCGCCCAACTCACGCAGATTCTGGAAGGCCGACGAACTGCCATGATTCAGTTCTGGCGGGACGACCGAATCTTCAATGCAGTGGTGGGAGGACTGGAGCGACGCGACCCCTGACCGGAGCGCCCCTCACCAACGATAGAACCCATGGCCAGACTTTTTGCCCAGCTGGCCCCGCTCCACCATGTCTCGCATGAGCTGGGGAGGCTCAAAGGCCGGATTGTCGAGCTCTCGTGCGAGGTATTCGCCAATGTGCAGGCGTACGTCCAAGCCGACCAAGTCGGTGAGCTTGAGAGGCCCAATGGGGTGCCGATAGCCGAGGACCATCGCGGTATCGATATCTTCCGCACTCGCCACACCGTCTTCCACCATCCGGATGGCTTCCATGCCCAAGGCAACCCCCAGCCGACTGGTGGCAAACCCAGGCATGTCCTTGACGAATACGCAGGTCTTGCCGATGGCCTTCCCGTAGCTGCGCACAGCGTCGATCACATCGCTGGATGTGCCGGGATGATGCACCACCTCAAGCAGCTTCATGATGTGCACGGGATTGAAGAAGTGCAGCCCCACCACTCGCGTGGGGTCCTGGGCCGCCGATGCAATGCGCGCGATGCTGATCGACGATGTGTTCGTGCCCAGCACCGTGGATGGCGCAGTAAAGCGCGCGAGTTCTTGGAAGAGCGACTGCTTGAGGGCCAGCTTCTCCGGAACCGCTTCGATGACGAGGTCGCAGCCGGTCGCCGCATCCTCAAGCGAAGTGGTCCCTCGAAGGTTTGCCATGGTCGCCGCCTTGGCTTCCACGGTGACCTTGCCGCGAGCAATACCCTTTTCGAGGTTCTTTTCGATGTGGGCTAGACCTCGTTCGACCGCGTCTGACGAGAGGTCGTACAGCGCCACAGGGACTCCAGCTGCTGCGGTGACCTGGGCGATGCCATGGCCCATGGTACCGGCGCCAATCACGGCAACTCGACGGAAGGGTTGGTTGGACATGAGACTCTCCTCAGAGCGGTTCAGGCGTGCACGCGTTCCACAATGGTGGCGACTCCCTGGCCCACGCCCACACACAGCGCTGCCAGACCGAGTCGCTTGTCATGCCGCTCAAGCGAATGCAACAGGGTGACCAAGATTCGCGTGCCGGAGCACCCCAGCGGATGGCCGAGCGCAATCGCACCACCATGCACGTTGACTTTCGACGGCTCGAGGCCGAGCTTGCGAATGCAGCCGATGGACTGGGCAGCGAACGCTTCGTTGAGCTCCACAAGATCGATGTCGTCGACTGTGAGGCCTGCGCGCTTCAGCGCCTTGCGGGAAGCGGGCACCGGTCCATAGCCCATCGTGACCGGGTCAACGCCCGCCGCGGCGACGCTCCGCACCCGTGCCATGGGCTTCATTCCCATGGCGCGTGCCGCTCCCGCTGTGGCCACCACAACCGCGGCGGCGCCATCATTGAGTGTGGAGCTATTGCCCGCAGTGACCGATCCACCAGCACGAAAGGCCGCACGCAGCCTGGCCAGCTTTTCCAGAGAGGTCCCGGGGCGCGGTCCCTCGTCCTGCGAGACCGTGATGGTCTGCCTTCGTCCGGCCGGTGCCACGACTGGCAGGAGCTCCTGCTCGAAGGCACCGGCTTCCTGGGCCGCAATCGCCTTCTGGTGACTGGCGAGCGCAAATGCGTCTTGGTCTTCTCGCGTGATCCCGAGGTCATCGACGATGTTCTCTGCGGTGCAGCCCATCGCCTCCAGCGGAAACATCGCTTCCATCTTGGGGTTCGGGTACCGCCAACCCAGAGAGGTGTCGTAGATGGTGACGTTGCCCGCCTTGGGCATCTGCGGCCCCCGCGGCATCGAGTAGGGCGCCCGGCTCATGGACTCCACCCCACCGGCAATGAAGAGGTCGCCATCCCCACACCGAGCCGCCCGTACGGCCTGGTTCACTGCCTCAAGGCCACTCGCGCACAAGCGATTGACTGTGACACCCGGCACCGACTCCGGCAGCCCAGCAAGCAACAAGGCCATTCGTGCCACGTTGCGATTGTCTTCGCCGGCCTGGTTCGCACATCCGAAGAAGACATCTTCCACGCGGTCTGGCTGCAGCCCAGAGCGTCGAACGCTCTCGGCGATGACCAGAGCCGCGAGATCATCCGGCCGAACACCGGAGAGACCTCCGGTAAACCGACCGATCGGAGTGCGCACCGGAGCAACAAGAACCACATCGCCATCGGCGAGCTCAGCAAACGGAACAGCGTTGGTAGCCATCGGGTCTCCAGTCTCAGGCGGCCGGGTCTAACGCACCCACGACCAGCCCAATGCGACGAGACGCCGACGAAGTCGGTCGACAACTACTTCTTGCGGGGCTCGTTGGCACGCCCGGTGATGCTCTCGAGCACCGACATGGCCGCCTTGGCGGCTTCTTCGAGCTCCGCTTCCCCACCACCCAGGTAGATCCGTCCAAACGCACCCACGGCACGGAACTCCAGAACCTCGATCGGCGCAGCCTTTTCGGCCTCATTGGTGGCAATCAGGGCGTAGCCGGCCGGGTGGGTCTCGAGCACGTAGAGGGTCTGCCCTTCATGAAGGAAGTTCCCATGACGCATCCGGTTGACCAGCTGGCTGTGGTAGCCCGTGACCCCGGTGATCCGCTGCTCACTCACGATGCGGGGACGCAGTCGGTCCCCTTCCTTCAGGTCGAGCGCTGCGAGGATTTCTTCGCCCGCGGCCCGAACCTGCCCCTGATCGCTGTGGTGCAGCTCCAGCATGCCGTATCGACGTTCCACGACCTGCATCCCCGGCATGCAGCTCGTGCGCTTCAGGGCGATGTCGGTGACCAGGTTGATGTCCATACCCGGTGCAACCTCGATCAGGAGAGCCGCATGGCCAACCAGCGGATGGTAGCCCTGGCTCACGGTTCCGAGGAAGCCTGCCGTCTGCGGCTGAAGAATGTCGACGTAGGAAAAGCAACGTAGATCGAGGGCCACGAAAGTCTCCAGAGAGCGGGCATGCCATCACGCGGGACGGCTCGTTAACCGAAGACTCCCATAGTCGGGCGCCCACGTGCAGGGATTCTGTTCGCGCGTTGGCCGCTGTGGACGACGAATGCTACCGTCGATGCGGTGCCCGTGGAGTGTTGATGCAGCGCACGATTTGTTGTTTCTGGTGGATTGGGACCCTCAACGGCTGCGGGTCGGACTGCGATGATGCTGCACGACTCGACGGCGAGTGGTCCGTGTCCACAAGCGTAGTGAGTGACCAATGGCAAGCAAACGGCTTCGACACCGAGGACTCCGATGCTGCGGTGGCCGCAAGCGAGTCTATCGAGCAAAGCGAGCTGCTCGGAGAGCTGCCGGTGAGCGGCACGCGCACGTGGACCATCCGTCGCGACGGCAACTCCGACGACTTCATGCTGCGCATCGACGGACAGGAATTCCAGTCGAGGATGGTGCCGCGACAGGGGGCATGCAACGCATTCGACATTTCCTTCGAAGGGGCATGGAGTGGCTCAAGCGGCAGTGCGCACATCTTCACCTACGAAGGCCAGCTGAACTTCCTGGGGGATGAAATCACCGGTGAGTGGAGCTACTCCGACAGCTTCACGTGGGACGAACGCGACCGAAATGGCACGATCGCCATCCCCGTCGGCGTGCTCTCCGGTGTGCGAGGGACCGCCGACTCCGGCCAATAATGGCGCGTTCGGCAAGACCTTCCATATCGACACGCGCCAAGGCCCCCGCGGGTCGTTAGTCGTATGGCATGTACAACCTCCTCATTGCCCTCGCAATTGCCGCGGCCAGCTACGCGGTCGGTGCCATCGTGGCCGGAGCCGTTGCTGGGATTATCCCAGCCGTGCTCGGACTCACGGTGGCCTACTTCCTCCTGGCCCGGCGCACTATGAAACAGGTCGAGACTGTCGCCCAGTCGGCCATGGCACTGCTGCAGGGCGCTCAGCAGGATCCGAGCGCCATCGACAAAGCGATGGCGCTCATCGAAGCGGCGCTCCCGCTCGGCAAGTATCAGTTCCTCGTGACCTCACAGTTGTACGGTCAGCTTGGCCAGCTCGCCTTCATGAAGGCGAACATGAAGCAAGACAAAAACCGCGCCGCCGCCAAGGAGCACCTCACCAAGTCATGGAGCCGCGACTGGCTGTCCCAGACCATCCTCGCGGTCATCCTGTTCGAGGAAAAGCAGCACACAGAGGCCCTTGAGCGGATGGATGGCGCTCGTTCGGGTGGCGCCAGCCAAGCCATCTTCTGGGCGGTCTATGCCTACATCGCGAAGGCTTCAGGCAAGTCCGACGTCGCACTCAAAGTGCTGTCCGATGGCCTGGAAAAGAACAAGGAAAACTCTGGGCTCATTGCCTTCCGTGACGCGGCCGCCAACAACACCACCCTTCCCATTGAGGCGTTCAGCCCCCAGTGGTTCCAGTTCTTCCCCATGCACATCCAGAAGCTTCCATACGCAGAACAGATGAAGCTGATGGGAGCCAACGCGCCGGCGATGAGCCGCGCCCAGCGTCGGGCAATGAAGCGTGGCGCAGAGCCCCAGCAACAGAAGAAAGGCAAGTACAACGTGCCGCATCCTCGCCGCTGAGGCGCTCCGAGCCAGGCCGCGCCCACCGGCGTCTACCCGCTGCATGGGATACGGTGCTGAACATCTGAACAGCATCTTCCATCGGTCGCCCAATGTGGACCTTCCAGTACCAAGACGGCACCATCACCGTGGATGGTGCGAAGCTCTCCGACCTGCCCGACGACTTTGTGCATGACGACCGGGTTGGCGCACCACGCGGGCCTGCTTTTCGCTATGGAGAGGTGGTTCTCGACATCCACCAACGGGGGCTTCCCTTTACCGACCATGCGCGCGCCTGGGCCCCCTTGCACCCACTGGTGCACCGCGCCGAGCGGGTGCCCCGCGACTACCAGCGGGCAGCCTTGGATGCCTGGGTGGCCGCAGACCGACGCGGCACTGTCGTGCTGCCCACAGGGGCCGGCAAAACCTTCGTGGCCGAGCTGGCCATCGCGACAAGTCGCAGGCCCACCCTGGTTGTGGCGCCCACCCTCGATCTGGTCGCCCAGTGGCATCGTCGGCTGTCGCTCGTATTCGGCCTCGACTGCGGCGTCTTGGGCGGTGGTCAGCACACTCTCGCCGACATCACCATCTCGACCTACGACTCAGCCTACCGACACCTCGGCCGGTATGGCGACCGCTTCGGGCTGATTGTGTGGGACGAGGTCCACCACCTGCCCGCACCGGGCTACCTCGAAGCCGCATGCTGTGCGATGGCTCCGTTCCGACTCGGCCTCACCGCGACCTATGAGCGTGACGACGGCCGCGAAGAGCTGCTCAACGAGATCCTCGGCCCAGTGGTGTACCGCGTGGGCATCACCGATCTCGCGGGTCGCTTCCTCGCCGACTACGACACCGTACGGGTCACAGTCCACCTGAGCGAAGACGAACGCGCGCGATACGACGCCTGCCGCTTGGAGTTTCGCGAATTCTGCACAGTGCACGGCATCTCGCTCGGTGGGCGGTTCGGCTTCCAGAATTTCCTGCGCCAGTCCGCTCGCTCCAAGGCCGGACGCTCCGCCTTCCGGGCGTACCGCGAATACAAGTCCATCGCCCACGGCACCGAGTCGAAGATCAAGGTGCTTGCCGAGCTCTTGACTGAAGAACACGGCCGGCGAACCATCGTGTTCACCAACGACAACGCCACAGCATTCCGCGTGAGCCGGCTGTTGCTGCTTCCATGCATCACCCACCACACGCCGGTCAAGGAACGCAAACACCTCCTGGAGTCCTTTTCAGACGGCGCTCTTCCCACGCTGGTCACAAGCAAGGTACTGAATGAAGGCGTCGACATGCCCGAGGCCGAGGTCGCCATCGTCGTGTCGGGCTCCGGCACTGTCCGCGAGCATGTACAGCGACTCGGCCGCATCCTCCGTCCTCGTGCCGGCAAGCGCGCGGTGCTCTACGAGCTCGTAGCGGCCGACACCACCGAAGTGCATGCCAGCGAGCGCCGTCGTCAACACGCCGCCTACGGAGGCGACGACACCGATGCTGACACGTGACCAGATCCGGGCGAAGGTGAGCGGCAAGACCATCTCACCGCAGCTCATCGATCCGCAGAGCCGCCGCATGCGCGAACGGGCAGCCGGGCTCCTCGACATCTTCAACCTCGCCGAGACCGAGCACTGGACCCGGTCCCAGCTGGATGCTGCACTCCACGACTATGAAGGGCTCGACACCGCACACCGCCTCCTCAAGGGGATGGCGAAAGTGCTGCTCGACAAGTGCACGTTTGAGTCCCACTGTCCGATCGACCCATTCGAGCTTCGCCAGAAGGTGTTCACCCGAGCCGCGCAGACCGGTCCACTCGCCCTCGCCGCTGGCCCGCTCGGGCATCGCATCGCGGCGGATGTGTGGCGGGAGCTGGCCGAAGAGCTTCCCACGGTAGACGGACGCCCGTGGAGCGTCGAAGCGCTCGAAGCATCCCTGTATGCAGATCTCCCTGCAGAACAGCGACTGGTGGAGCGCACCGGGCCCCGTGATCCCGAAGCTCTGCTGCACCGGTACAACGTGGCCCTGGTTCAAGCTCTGCTGCTGCGCGCTCGAGCGCTCACGCTTCGGATGAAGCGACCCGATGCCAAGCGCGTGCGGCAGCTCTTTCGCTACCTCAAGTTCCACCAGCTGATGTACCGGGTGTCCGGGTCGAAAAGCGAACTGGTCATCACGGTCGACGGCCCACAGTCTCTGTTGCGCCAGAGCACTCGGTATGGCCTCCAGCTGGCCATCTTTTTTCCCGCGGTGCTGCTCCAGCCGGGAGCCTGGAGCCTCGCTGCCGAAGTGGAGTGGGGCCAGAAACGCAAGCTTCGGAAACAGCTCGCGATGTCCCACGAGATGGGTCTAAAGAGCCATTACCGCGACCGCGGTGCCTGGACGAGCAACACCGAGCAGTGGTTCGTGGAGCGCTTCGAGAAGCTTGAGACCGGCTGGGCCGTCCAACCGGGGCAGCTGCTCGATCTCGGACGACAGCAGGTGCTCGTGCCCGACCTCGCCTTCGAGAAGGATGGCCGAGTCGCCTACCTCGACATCGTGGGCTTCTGGCGAAAGAGCTACCTCCAGAAGCGCCTGGACGAGACGCCGCCACACGTGCTGCTGGCCGTCTCCAAGCGCCTCGTGGGCGACAAAGCCAATCTGCCCAAGACCCTGTCCGAACAGGTGGTGCTGTTCGCAGAGGTCATCCCTGCCAAAAAGGTGCTCGCACTCCTCGAGGCGCGGGCCATCAAGCGCTGAGCTTCGATCAGGCTTCCACCGACGAAACCACCGCTCCCTTGCCCTTGCCGATGGCCTTTGCCCCAATCTTCTCCGCATCCTCCGCGTAGGGCGCCTCCACGGTCACCTCAATGGTCACTTTGAATGGGCGTGGCTTGCGGTCCGCATTGAAGTGTTCGGTAAGGTCGGTGTCAGGCGGTACGTCCACCTTTCCCATCGCCATGCCATCGGAATGGATGCCAAACACCTTGCGCGGCTTGATGACCAAGCCCGGTAAGACCGTTCCCTCCACCGCAATACCGGCCACATCGCCGACTTCATAGGTGTTGCTGAGGTTCGCAACGATGGTGCGAGCGCCGTGCGCACTGCTCTCGAACGTATAGATAAACAGCTGGTCGGTCTTTTCATGGGCGTTTTTTTCGGTCACTTTCATCGCGTATACGGGCATCTTGTTCTCCATGACAGGGAGATTGGCGCCGGCAGGTAACCGCTCAAGTCGCATTCGTGGTCTCGAAGGAATACCATCCCACCATTCGGCGGTCGCATCGCCTCTTAGGAGTCTTCATGTCCGAGCCCCTCACCTTCGATCAGGTCTCCGAGCTCTTCGAGTCACTCGGGGTCAGTTCGTTCGGCGCCGCCCTGCCTGAAGGGCAGATCCACTGGACCAACACCGAAGGTGAGATTGTCGCACACGCCCGCTGTCAAGCCATCCTGAGCTTTGCGGCCACCAATGCAAGCGTGATGTGGGCCGAGAAGATTCCATCGTTCACCGACGCAGGGGTGCCGTGTCTGCCCGCACCAGACGACGAGGGGTACCAGGAAGGGCTCGATGAAGCAGAAGCCCAGGAGCTTGCCAGCCAGGCCGCCCAGCTGGTGAATGCACAATTCTTGTACGCCGCACCCACTGGTGGCGGTGGAAAGCTCTTCCTCGCCATCAGGGGCTTCACCGCCGGCACTCCAGAGCCCGACGAACACGAGGAGGAGCGCAGACTTGCCGCCACAACCGGCTGGGTGCAGGAGCGCCTCCACCAGATGTCGGCTTTGCTTGCGAGCGACCGAGCAGAAGAGGCGCCCGGCCTGCTGAAAGGGTTCGCCGACCAAGCCAAGCAACATGCCACCTTCGTGGTGCCCGGTAGCGAGCTCGCCGGTCGACTCACCGGCCTGAGCATCCAAGCCACCACCTGGGGGACCGCACTCTCCCTCGACCCGACCCACCGTGACCGCGTGGCGTACGAAATCGCCATCGCGATCAACGGGTTTGGCGGCGGTGAAGACACCGAGAGCTGAGCCGCCTCTCGATGTGCTCGCGAGCGCCTACTCGTACACAACGAGCCAGGAGTTCATCAGGATGTTTCCGTCGCCACCCACGGAAGCGGGGCTCGAGCCGCGGTAGAGCCCGTAGTAGCTCGACTCGACCGAGTCTCCCGGCGAAACATGGGCATCCAGATCGTGCACCCACGGGGTCACCTCTTCGCCTGGACACCAGCCGCCCCGCCCGAACCACCACGTGCCGTATTGGTTCGGAGGAACCCCCTCCCCCGTGCGGTTCGCACATCCTTGGGCAGTACCGGCTTCGCTGTACACATGGCGCCAGTTGAAGGTGCCGATGGTGAAGTCGTGCCCGTGCGAACAGAACTCTGCACACCCACGAGAGTCGGCACCATGGCCCGTGATGATGGCCCGCAGCTCCAAGTGCACAGCCTCGTTGGGCACTTCGACGGTCACAGGCTCACGGGTATTGTAGTCAGCGTTGAACACGCCGCCCTGGTGAAGGGGAATGGCTTGCGTTGGCCGGTAGCCCTTGCCACGATTCGACAGTCGCAGCGTGGAAGTGATGGCTGTGGGCTGCACATTCCAAGAGGGCGCCCACTCAATCCGGAAGGTGCGCTCACCACCCTCTTGAAGCCATGCGAGCGCATGCGTGGCGTCGATCACCCACCAGCTCTCTCGATGGTAGGTGGTGATGTACCGAGCCATTTCCAGCCAAGTCTCGGACTCGGGATCCCACAGCTTCGTGTAGGCGAGGTAGTCCCAGGCACCGCAGTTATCGAACTCGATCGCATTGCGGTCCGGACACTCGAACAGCACCTCAATCTCCAAGGTGTCGAAAGTGGCCATGGTTGCAGCATCGGGAAGCTCGACCGTGACGTCGTGGTACTGCGCGATGATCCGGTCCTCAAAGTCGATGACCCCATCATCGCCGGGGTCGGCTGTAGCGGGTCCCCACATCTCGATCTCCGTCACGGTCTCCGTGTCCATGAAGTCCTGACGATCAGACTCAAAGTTCCAGTAGGGGGGCTCATGCCCCACCGCCTGCAGGCGAGAGCGGTACCACCCAATCGCCTCATCGTAGGCGTTGACCCAAGCAGAAGACCCGAGGCCCCGGATACGCTGGAAGCGGTCAATCCCAAAGCCCTCCGAGCCGATGCCCCGAGTCAGCAGACCCACCGGACCCGGAAGGCGAAATGCCGGCTCCCCCACCACGTGAAGGCGGTCTTCCCACCACGCCGCATCGGCTTCTGGCATCGAAGCTAGGGTCTCAGAGATTCGCTCGGCGACCGGCTCCGCATGGACCGCAATGTCGCGCTCGGAGTCAGAGAGCACCGTGAAGAAGTAGTGCACATTCGGCGGAGAGACATCGAGCATCTGCTCGATACTGCTCTCTTCCCACCAGTACTCTCCTCGCTCATAGACGTGGTCGTGAGGCAAGAACACGTACGTGTCACAGCCTGTCCAGGCATCGCCCAGCACAAACTCATCGCCGTCGATCAACGGCACCGAGAAGTCTTCGATGACCTCCCGGCGCTCGTAGAACCCCCCCAACACATCCTGGAATGGCCGGGCCGTGAGACCGAGCTCCGCGCAGATGTCCGTGTCGGAATCGGTGTCGGAATCGGTGTCGGCATCGGTGTCAGCATCGGTGTCGGCATCGGTGTCGGCATCGGTGTCAGAGTCAGTATCCGCGTCGGTATCCGCGTCTGACTCTTCCGACCCCGAAGACGACTTCTTCCCACCATCCTCCACACAGGCGAGCACCATGCAGGGAATCAACAACAACAAAGCGCGACCGTCGGACATCCGTCCTCCTCAAGGTGGGGCTCCCATTGTGCGACTGATCGGGCAACCATCCAAGGCTCAAGCGCTCGTTTGACCGAATTCGAGCAATCCGCCTCTACATGCCGCTCAGTAGGTGCCAAACACGTGGTCCCACAACGTGGTGGACACGCCGAACTTCCGATCCTTGTGCCGCGGACTGTGGTGGTGCAGCAAGTGATGCTTCTTCAGCGCCAAGAACCACTTGTTCTTCAGCTTCAGGTGGTGCGTGGCGTAATGGGTCACGTCGTACGCCATGTATCCAAAGAGGAACCCCGAGAAGGTGGCCCAGCCCCAGACCGGTCCAAGCAGCATGCGGAAGCACCCGGCGAACAACGCGCCAAGCAGAAGACTGACAGCG
>CAJWOS010000044.1 GCA_913044235.1 uncultured Pseudomonadota bacterium | reverse complement strand
CGATGGAACAAGAGGAAGGGACACCGAAGGGCAGGCGGTGCTGGGACCAGCAGATGCCCCGGTCCAGCGGGAGCGGCGTTCGGGGAGGACCTCCCAGAACGACTTCGCCTGGAAGGGATGGGGGCGAGGAGCAGCGGCCCGGTGCTGGCGGCCAGGTCCTTTGCTGGTGTGTCTTTGGGGATGGAAGAGGGCGCGCGGTCGGAGGGGGTGTGGACGGGGAAGGGGAGACGGGTTCCGCAGGGTCCACGACGGTCTGCGCTGCTGCAGTCTCGGCGCGACGAAGCCTGCTGGAAGGGGAGGACATTTCCGCGAGAGTGGTCACCAGCGGCGCCTCTGCGACTCGCCCTCAGTCTTGTCTCCTGGCGAGGCTCAAGACGACGACATCGCTGGTACTGCCCACCCCAGGGCGGGGCGCAGGCCAGTGCTGGGCGGGAGGCTGCCGTGGCGGGCTTGCGGACATTCGCGGGGACTCCATCATCCCCAGGGTCATCCAGATTCCGGCATGCAGCGACTGGAATCGACGGGTTTCCCATGGGGATCTGGCCCCATGCATCCGGGTTGTGCTGTACACTGCAGCCTTCACACTCGAATCGGCTCTGAGAGTCTCCATGCCCGCTGAAGCCCTGTTTCCTGCTTGGATGATGGACTGGCTACACCTGCTCGCCCGTTGGTTCCACCTCGTGGTGGGAGCCGCGTGGATTGGTGCGTCGTTCTATTTCAACTGGCTCAACAACCACGTGCGACCGGTCGCCGATCCCTCAGGCCGGCTGGCCGGTGGGCTCTGGGCGGTGCACGGAGGCGCGTTCTATGAAGTTCGAAAGTACAAGGGCGCGCCCGAGACCCTGCCGAAGACCCTGCACTGGTTCAAGTGGGAAGCCTACCTGACCTGGGTGTCTGGGGTCACGCTCCTGCTCCTGGTCTACTGGCTTCAAGCCGATGTGACGATGGTGCCCCCGGGGAGTGAGCTCTCCTCGACCGCGGCTGCTGGTATTGGTGTCGGGAGCCTGGTGGTGGGATGGCTGGTCTATGACCTGCTCTGCAAGTCGCCGCTTCGCAAAGCACCCGTGGCTTTTGCGGGCCTCGGGTTCACGCTCCTCAGTCTCTCGGCCTTCGGGCTGTCGCAGGTGCTCTCCTCGCGCGCAGCCTACATCCACGTGGGCGCGATGATGGGCACCATGATGGCCCTCAACGTCTTCTTCGTGATCATCCCCGGTCAGCGTGCGATGGTCGATGCCATGAGCCATGGCGAGGAGCCAGACCTCTCGCGGGGACAGGCCGGCTCGCTGCGGTCGCTGCACAACAACTACTTCACGCTGCCCGTCCTCTTCATCATGGTGAGCAACCACTTCCCATTTACCTACGGCCACTCGGCCGGGTGGGCGGTCTTGGCGGGCATCAGTGTGATCGGTGCCGGGGTTCGGCACTGGTTCAACCTCCGCGGCCGGGGTGAGCTGAACAAGTGGATTCTGCCAGTGGCTGCACTGGCCATGGTCTCCCTCGCATTTGTGAGCCATGGGCCTCGGCCGCCGCCAGACCCGTCGCTCGTGCCACCAGCGATGGCAGACGTGCGTGCGGTGCTCGATGCCCGCTGCGTGACTTGCCACGCCGACCAGCCCACCTGGCCGGGGCTGGCGGAGGCACCCAAGGGACTCTCGCTGGAGTCCAACGAGGTCGCGGCGAAGAATGCGGCGCTGATTTATGCGCAAGCGGTCGCGACGGCGATCATGCCGATGGGCAACGTCACCGGCATCACCCCTGAAGAACGCGCTCTGCTCGGTCGCTGGATCGACGCGGGCGCTCCGCTGGACTGAACCGGTCCCCGCCCTCGCTCGGAGCCCCTCGTGACCTACCGGATCGCGGCCTATCGCGACTTTATTGATGCCCCGTTGCTGGCGGCGCTTCAGGCCCGCTGTGTGTTGGTGCCCGCGGTGCCGGGCCTGGGGGTGGCCCGTGGCCTGCGTGCGCAGTTCCCGACCATCGAGACCGATGCAGCCCTCGGCCTTGTGGCTGCTGTGGCCCGTGCGGTCGCTCCACACCTCAATCGGGTGCTTGAGCAGCGAGCGGTCGATCGCGATTTCATTGACCGAAACACCCTGCGGCTTGTGGAGACGGTCACCGGCCGACCGGAAACCGTCATCGGCTTGCGCGACGCATCGGGACGGGTGGTGGTGGGACCCTCCGGCAACGCGCCGGTATCGGTGGAGCCGGTCCAGGTGCCGCCGTTCCTGCAAGGGGACCAAGTCACCCTGTTCGGCCCACCCGACTCTGCGAAGATGGCTGTCAACGCGATGAATGCCCTGCATCGGGTCCCAAGCTGGGAGCCACCACTGGTGGCGGAGCTCGTGGAGGCCTCGGGCCAGGTTCCGCGCTGGGGAGCGGATGATGAGGACTCTCAGACGCCAGTGATGGAGCGCTTTCTACAGGCGTGTGAGCACTTGATGAAGTGCTACGACCGGACGCTCACCGCGCCGGATGCGCGAAGCGGAACGGTGCGCACCATCGAAGACTCCGGGGTCTCCATCCCGATCAAGCGGATCCCCGGCCTTGCCCTCCCCGACGGCTTCCACCTGCTCGATGGAGCGCCCCTGCCGCTGCATCTGGTCGACTTCGTCACCCATGTCTGGCACAACCGCCATCGGCCCGAAGCGCTCGTCTTTTACGTGCCGAAGCTCGAAAACGAAGAAGAGGCCGCGTACCTGCGCGAAGTCATCGAGGTCACCACGCGTGCGGTCGAGTCTGCCGATCCCGACGTGCAACTGCCACCGATTCAGGTGTTGTGTGTGGTGGAGAATCCCCGGGCCATCTTCCGCATTCGCGAGATGGCTGCCGCTCTCGGTCCCCACTTTCTGGGTGGAAGTCTTGGCTGGCACGACTATCTGGCCTCGGCGGCCCGACTGTTCCAGAACGATCCGACCTATCGCATCCCGGTGAAGGCCGACCCCGACATCGTGGTGCGCCACATCAAGGCTTCACATGTGCGCCTCGCCTCGGAGATGCGGTCCATCGGCGGTCTCGCGATTGGCGGCATGTACGGTGTCCTGCCCCTTGCCGGCGACCCCCACTCCGCCGTGGTGAGCATGGCGGGCTTCATTCGCGACGTGTTCACGCAAATGCGGCGAGGCCTCGACGGCTTCTGGGTGGCTCATCCGGACTTCGTACGCACGGGTCTTGCGCTTGTGGAAGCGTCACGGCGCTACCGGGCCGACCCCACCGATGCCACCCTCCCAGACCTTGTGCGGGCCCTCGTTCCCGACGTGGCGGAACAGAGGCGCCTGCTTGCGTTTATCCGTGCCGACGATGTGCCGGGGCTTCCCGACGATGACCCCGATTTCGGCCGCAGCCTGCTTGCTGCGAACTTGGACACGTCGAGTGTGATTGCCAATCACGACCCCAAGGAGGTTCGGTACAACGTCTTCCAAGCGCTGCAGTACCTCGCGGCGTGGCTCAGTGGTGTGGGATGTGTGGCGCTGCCTGCGGCCTTGGGAACGGCCTCCGGCGACTCGGTCTTCGTGCGCGTGATGGATGATCTCGCCACCACGGAGCGGTCCCGATGGGAGCTGTGGGCCGAAGTGCACCATGGACGCGTCTCAACGACACTCTTCGAGCAGATCCTTGCCGAAGAGGTGGCGTTCATTCGCGCTGGAGAGGCCCGTGGGATGCGCCGTGTGCAGGTGCGATGGGAAGGAGATGCCGCGCGGTGGTACCCCGTGGCGGTTCGGGTTCTGCGTCAGCTGGTTCGGCAGAGTCCACCGGTGGAGTGGGTCACCCAGCTGCTCCTGCCATTCACCTACGAGCCCGTGCGCACCGCCGCCGACCCCTGGGCCACTGCGAACCGGCTGTGTCCGGGCCGCTTCGTGGCATTTTCGGACTCAGGGGAGCTGGAGCCGTAGGCGCAGGGCGTGGATCAAGGCATTCGGTCGGATGGGCTTTGTGATGTAGAGGTCCATGCCGGCTGCCAGTGCCTGCTCGCGATGGTGGTCGAGCGCGTGGGCGGAGATACCGATGATCACGGGTGGGCCGCTCAAGGACGGAGAACGACGAATGGCCCGGGTGGCGGCGAGGCCGCTCAGACCGGGAAGCTGGACATCCATCAGGATTGCGTCGAAGGAACCGGACTCGGCGAGCTCAAGCGCTTTGGATCCGCTCGAGGAGAGGGTGACCTCAAGGGGAAGGGTCTGCAGCACGGCTACGATGAGCGCCATGTTGGTCGAGTCATCTTCCACCACCAGAATGCGCTTGCGGACCCCGGCGTCGGCCACTGCAAGTGGAGCGAACCTGGAGGCCGGCCCGCCGGGGGGAATCGGCTGGACGGATGCGGTGTGCTCATATGGGAGGGTGACCCGAAAGCTCGACCCCCGACCCACAGTGCTCTCCGCGGTGATGGTGCCACCCATCAGCTCGACGAGGCGTTTGGACACGGAAAGGCCGAGCCCGAAGCCGGTACCGGAGCGCTGCGGTTCGATGTCGGCGTTCGTCAGGACGTCGAAGATGTGGGGGAGTCGATCTTCTGGAATGCCGACGCCGGTGTCATCGACCGTCCAGCACAGTGCGGGCGCATGGGCCTGGACGGTCGGCTCCACTCGAAGGGTGACCACCCCCTGCTCGGTGAGGCGCACCGCATTTGCGACCAGCGTACGTAGGATCTGGCGCAGCCGCTGCGGATCACCGCACACCATCGGCGGGACCGCTCGCGCCACGTCGGCGACGATACGAGTCTGCTGCTCCGTCGCTCGAGCCCGAAAGGCCCGAGTCACATCCGTGACGATCTCGGTCGGCGACAGGGGGGCGCTGTCGAGTCGAAAGTCGCCCGCTTCTATGGAGGAGATGTCGAGGATGTCGCCGATGATGGTGGTGAGGTCATCGGCGCTTTGTACGATGTAGCGGGCATAGGACTGTGAGAGCGGTGCGGTGACCGTGTTGCGAAGCAGCTCGGCAAACCCGCGAACATTGTTCAGCGAGGTGCGCAGCTCGTGGCTCATCACCACCAGAAAACGCGACTGCTCTTGGTTGGCCGATTCCGCCGCGAGCCGCGCAGATTGTTGGGCTTCGTCGGCGGCACGCTGGTCGGTCACGTTCTGACAGAACCCCACGATGTGTCCGGAGACGCGGCCACCGGGTGCGGATTCGTGGTGGCCGAAGGCGCGCAGGGTCCGGGTGGAGCCGAGCTGGGAATGCACGCGGTACTCGCACGCATAGCGTCCGGGACGACTGCGCAGCCGGTCGAGGAACTGCAGATAGGTGGAGCGATCGGCTGGGAAGATCTGCTGCAATAGGCGGTTGACGTCGGGGCGGTCTCGCCGGGCATCCAGACCGTGCAGTCGAAACATCTCGTTGGACCACCACTGTCCGTCGAGGCCGGGCTGTACCTCCCAGCTCCCCACTTCTCCCAGGCGCTGCGCCTGGCTGAGGTTGCGCTCGACCCGCTCGAGCTCCGCCTGTCGGCGTTGAGCATCGGTGATGTCGTCGAGCGTAAAAACCAGCTCGGCCAGCGAGCCCGTGGAGTCCACCACGGGGGCACCGGAGACACGCAGGTGGTGCCAGCTGCCGGTCCGGTCTTTGTGGCGGTACACATTCCCCGGTGTGGTCTGGCCCAGCCGCTGGACCTGTGCGAGCGGGTGATGAGTCTTGGGGAGCGCGTTCCCGTCTGGAAGGCTCAGCTGGAGCAGGTCGGGACCGAAGATGCAGCCCAACAAGCGGTCACGCGGCTCACAGAGCAAAGCGCTGGCCCGGGGACTTGCGTACGTGATCTGCCCCACAAGGTCGGTGATCACGAACGCGATGGGGGTCGCATCGAACACCTGTTGGAGTCGGTCGCCCGCAGGACTCTTGGCCCGATGGAGCCCCCGCTGCTCGGTGTCGGCCGTGTACAGGACCTGGAGGGAACCGTCAGACAGGTGGTTCACTCGGCATGGGTGCGAGGAATGTACGGTCGCCGGGCTCTGCGGGTTTGCGGCCGGTTGGAGGGAAGCGGTGGGCTGCCACACTTTGCGGAGCTGCTCCCACAGGCCTGGGGGCGCGACGGGATGCTTGAGCTCACTCACAAGGCGACCGACGAGCGGAGCTGCGGAGTGGGGCAGAGTCCGCGTGACGGTGTCGCTGGCGTAGATGATGCGGAAGTCCTCGCCATTGTGGACCGCAACGCACACAAGCTCACGGGTCGCGGTCTGCTCCTGCAACAGTTGCAGTCGCTCGCGCAGGCGTGTGACCTCGGTGTGGAGGTGCGGCGGCAAGTCGTTGCGGGATGGGGCACCAGACTCGGCATGCATTCAGACGCTCTCCGCTTGGGGAAGAAAAGTGAGGACAAGACGGACGGATGCCATCTGGAGAAGCCATGCCGCCGTGGGCGTGGGCATGGAAGAGTTGGGTGCTCGAGCAGGACCTTCGAAACCGAACAGGCACCCTCTGGGAGGGAGGCTGCCGGGCGCTCCACTGTGCAGGCGGGTCTTCCATGATGGAGGCGAGCCGCGCGGCGGAGCCGGTCGACCGTTAGACTATCAGCGAGACAGTGCTCCGCCTTCCTACGCCCACGAGCTCGTGATGTCTGGCATCGACTCCGACGCTCCATCTGCCAGCATCACGCGAGCCACGGTCTTGGTGATCGGCGCGGGCTTCTCCGGGCTGGGCGCGGCGATCCAGCTTCTGAGCGCTGGTGTGCGTGATGTTTTGGTGCTCGAGCGCGCCGAGTCGGTGGGGGGCACATGGCGCGACAACACCTACCCGGGCTGTGCCTGCGACATTCCGAGCCACCTCTACTCATTTTCGTTCCACCTCAATCCCGACTGGTCCCATCACTACAGCAAGCAGCCTGAGATTCAGGCCTACCTGGAGCGCATTCGCACGGAGTACCAGCTCGACCGCCACCTGCGGATGGGGGTGGACTGCGTTCGTGCCGAGTTCAGCGAGCGTCGGGGATGCTGGACGGTCCATGCGCGCGATGGCCGGCGCTTCGAAGCGCGGTTCCTGATCGGTGGGCTCGGGCCGCTGCGCATCCCGCGCTACCCAGACATTCCAGGGCGCGAGCGATTCGCGGGACCACAGATGCACTCGGCACGCTGGGATGCGTCGGTTGATCTCTCGGGTCGGCGGGTCGGCGTGGTGGGCTCGGGTGCGTCTGCTGTCCAGATTGTTCCGGAGATTGCAGACACGGTCGGACAGCTTCATGTCTTTCAGCGCACACCCCCGTGGGTAGCGCCGCGCATGGACGGTCCGATTGCGCCCAGGACCCGTGCTCTGCTGCGGTCGATGCCCTGGCTGATGTGGATCTGGAGAGGGCTTCTGTACACGCGGTTTGAGCTGTACTACCTCACGGCCTTTGGTGGGATGGACATCACCCGACGCTTGGTGCGTGCACTCTTCACGCGTCACATCGTGCGCTCGATGGGCTCCGCCGACGCTGCCCACCCCTTGATTCCGACCTACGCCCCTGGCTGCAAGCGCATTCTGAGCTCCACGGCGTGGTACCCCACCTTGCGGCGCTCCGACGTCTCCCTCCATCCGATGGCCGTGGCCGAAGTCGATGAGAAAGGCGTGGTCCTGGCCGACGGAAGGTCGGTTCCACTCGATGTGCTGGTGTGGTGCACGGGCTTTGTGGTGGACCAGCCCCTGGGGCAGCTGGACGTGATTGGGCGGGGTGGGGTCTCGCTGCGTGACCAGTGGGGACTGCGCCCACGGGCGCACCTTGGGGTCACCGTGCCCGAGTTTCCGAACCTCTTCTTGCTGCTCGGTCCCAACTCCGGTCTCGGCCACAACTCTGTGGTGCTGATGATTGAAGCCCAGGTCCGCTACGTGGTGCGGGCCATTCAATGTGCGATGGGCCGGGGGGCCGCCGTGTCGGTGGAGGTCAAGCCGGAGGCCGAGGCTGCCTTTGTCGAGGAGCTGGACCGGAAGCAGAAGAGCAAAGTGTGGGCGGCCGGATGCTCGAGCTGGTATCTCAACGACGCGGGTGAAAACTTCTCGATCTGGCCGGGCACCACGCTGGCCTACTTCTGGCGCATGGCCCGCTTCGATCTGGAACACTATGCGCTGGTAGAGGCCGGGGCGCCTGACTGAGCCGGTGAAGCGTCTGGGTCAGTCGGGACGCACGATGGTCGGTCCGCGGGTGCCAAACACCCACTGAGCCACGGTTCCAAGCCACTGGTCCTCGGCGGAGCTGGAGAGCTCAAGGGTTCCGGTCTCGGCCGCCTTCAGCAGTCGCGCAATCGGCTCCGATGGCGAGTCTACGTCTTGGAGACACACCCACAGGCCGGCGTGCTCCTCCGAGCACCCCGCGGTCTGCTGCCAGGTGTGGACGCGGTCGGCGAACTCGGGATCGGGCAGCAGGGGCTGTTCCAGGTCGGCCGATGGGCCAAGGGCGTTGATGGCCTTCAAGACCGCATTCTTCCGGTCACCGTAGGGCATGGGGGCGAGCTCTGCGGGGAGCATGGGACGGCCGAGCCAGATGTCTTGGCGGCCCATGCCGATCGGGAACTCAGTGCGGGTCTGCAGCGCTGTCCGGGGAAGTCCGCCGGAGAACCGTACCGGTACGATGGGCACGTTCGCTTCGAGGGCGAGGTCGACGAACTTGCCCGACATCACGGAGACGGGGCTTGTGCAGTCAAACGAGCGGGTGCCTTCGACATGTACCATCGCCGACTTGGTGCCGCTGGCGAGCCCCTGGTACAGCTCTGCGATGACCCCCATCATCGATGCTTTATCGGCGCGGTCAAAGTAGGTGACCACACCTGGGTCCGTGATGCCAGGCCAGGAAAATCCGTGTTGGATCAGGTGACCCACCCAGGTCTGCTTGTGCTCGACCTTGGCCACGGTCACGGTTGGGGAACCGATCAGCGACGATGCGACGATGCTGAAGAGCAGAGACTCCACTGCCGTCTGGTGGTTGGCCAGGAACAGAGCGGGCTTGCCACGAATGGCTTCGAATGCGGTGGGGGAGGGAATGAAGACGTGCCGTACAAACTTCTCGATGAGGCTGTAATAGAGGTCTTCCGTGGGCCATCCTCGAGCGCCAAAGTGGTCTGCCCACCAGTCCACCACGGGTGCGAGGTCGAGCCCGAGGTCGACCGTATGCGCGCGAATTTCATCTCCTTGGGCGGAAACCGGAACCTCCGCTCGCAGGAGCGGCATGCTGCCGGGCAGGCTGCCAGGATGGACGCCTGCACCGGGAATGGCAGTGGTGTGGGCGATGTGCTCTTTTCGAACGATCTCGGCGGGGGTGCTGCTGCCGTAGATGTGCGCCACGGTGCCGGGCAGCCAGTCGGACCGGTCGATGTCGGCGATGTCGAGCACGCTCGTGTCGGAGACGGCTTGTGAGAGCCGCACGTCGGGGCGATAGGCGCGATGGGCAAGGAAGGCTTTGCGACTGGCGGGAGGCGCGGTGCCGATGGGGCCAAGGGGAAAGGGCGCTTCGAGGAGTGTGGCCTCAGCCCAGACGCCCAGCGGAGTGCTCCACTGCAAGCGGAGGCGGGGGAGTCCTCCCACGTGGCCGTCGAGCTTCGCGATGACTGTGACCGTCCCGCCGGTGGGCGTGGGACCGTAGAGGGTGAGCTCGGTGAGTCGAGCTGGATAGGCAACGGAGTCGGCGGGAACCTCTGCCCCCCAGTCGCGGAGGTGGTCATGGGGAACCACGTGCGTGGCTCCGTCGAGCAGGACCGGGGCGAGTGTGCCAACGGGAACGGACGAGCGCTCGATTTGCAGCGTTCCGATGGCGACCCCCGGGCCGCGTCGGAGGTCGGTGAGCACTTGGAAGGCGGGACCGTGAAAGAGATCGCCGCTCTCGTAGGGGTCGGGCTGAGTGGGTAGGTCTTGGGGGACCGTCCACCGCGAGGGGGCCGCAGCATAGGCGCCGGTCTCCACCATTCCGCGCGCGAGCTCGTCGCCGGTGTCGGAATCGAGCAGGTGCACCCAAGTTCCTGCGGGTGTGGAGCGGTGGGTGCGGTGGAGGGTCCGCCGCCCGTCGACCGTGAGCCAGCCTCGGACCGCCACATCGCGCAGTCCGGTGACTGTGCCCTCAATACCATGGGTGAGGAGGTCGGCGACAACCATCATCGGAACCGCAGGCGTGGTCCATGTGGGGCGGTGATCGGCCAGCCAGCCGTTTCCATCGAGCAGGATGACATCCTGCCCGCGGGCGACGTCGGTAGAGGCATCGTCGGTGGACTCGATCGGCGCGAGGGCCGGCTCGGGTTCGTCATCGTCGGTGCTCGAAGAGGGGCCACTGGGGCCTCCGTCCTCCACGCGCATCCCCATCTTGCGCACTTCGTAGATGCGCTTGCCGTCCACCCACAGGCTGCCCTCGGCCACCAAGTACGGGCCGATGTCGTCGATGCCCTGTTCCACGATGTCGAGGGTGCTGGTTACTACCTTATTTGTGGGAGTTACCTGTCCACGGTACTTCCAGCTCATCTCTTCGCCGATTCTGAGCGGCTCGAAGCGCGGGTTGGTCATCCCTTCGCCAAAGCCCTTGAGCATACAGCCGAGCTGGAGCAGGCGGATCAGGGCTTCGATGCCCAGGGAGCCAGGCTGCACGGGGTCCGTGTAGAAGTGGGCCTTGAAGTACCACTCGCTCGGGTCGACATCTTTTTCGGCGCGGAGTCGCCCAAGGCCCTTGGCGCCGCCTTCCGGCCACCATCCGGTGAGGCGGTCGAGCAGGCAGAGCATCGGCCCGGGGAGCCGCAGTGCGTTGCCGAAGAAGGCGTCTGGTCGGCCCTTGAGGTCGAGTGGCAGTGCCTGATCGAGCACTTGCGTGTCGCAGGGCTCCGTCAGCAGTGCAAAGTCGTCGTCGGTGCAGGGCAGGCCCACCTGGTTGGCCAGGGCTTCGGCCGGGAAGAAGCCAAACACGGTCTTCAGATCGTACACCACGGTGTCGCCCACCAGGCACTGTACGTCGAAGCTCTGGATGATCATTGCGCCGGAGCGGCTGATGTTGGTGAGCTTGACCTTGGTGCGGAAGGTGCCGGCTGTGGGTACAATCTCGGCCCGCATCACGCCGGTTCCGTCGAGGTTTCGGAAGAAGAGGGGCTCATCGGAGGTGAGGGTGGAGCCCACAAAGCAAGCGAGCCATCCGCAGGGCTGCAGCGCGGCCTCGAGGAACACACAGAACGGCATGGTGGGGTTGTCGTTCTCGCCGAAGTACCAGACGTTGGGCGGGACGTCGTACTCGATCTCGATGGCGTTGCCGGCCTTGAAGGAGCCGATCTCTCCGTCAATCCGCGTGGTGCGGGTCATGAAGTGGTACGGCTCGCCGGGCAGACGGGCCACATGGGCGCCCTGATCGTAGCGGGCGTACATCGGACCGAAGGCATCGGATGGCTTGCCCCAGGCGCAAGCAGCCATGGAGTGGTAGCCAAAGGGAAAGCCATGGGCATCTGCGACCGGGACTGGATCTTTGAAGTTCGGGTCGAGCAGCTGCTTCACCTTGGCGTCGGGAAACTTCTCTACGAGCTTCGGCAGCCGTGACATGGGCCAGTCGGGCACCAGCTGGAGGCCGACGCGACGGGCATGGAACGCCTTGAGATTGTCGGACGTGCAGAGCAGGTCGGCGTAGAGCGTGGGGTTGGGGCCGGCGATGAACTCTTCGACGAAGATTTCGTAGGTGAGCACCTTGGTGCCGGGATCGACCTGGCCACGACAGCGGAGGTCGAAGGGCTCGCCCGGGACAGGCTGGAAGCGCCAGCCGTCGCGCTTGAGGGTGACCCCCATGGCGGCCAGGTAGAACGACATGGTCTGTAGGCAGCCTTCGAACATCAGGGTGCCGGGCATGCAGGGGTCGTTCTTGAAGTGGCCGTCGAAGTACCACTCGTCGGCTTCGATGGGCACCACGCACTTGAGGTAGCCACGCTTCCATGGACCGCCGCTCGGGTCGAAGGTGGTCTCGCCGTTCATGAAGAACATGCGGTCGGTCTGAAAGCGGGGTGACCAGACGTGGGGCCTGCAGGCATCGAACTGCGGGCCGAAGCAGTCCCAGGGGCGGCCTTCGGCAAACGCGTGCACTTCGTCTCGGGTAAACGTGCGGGCTGGCAGAGAGATGGGGGGGGTATCGAGCCGTGGGTTGGGCACGATTTCTTGTTCTTCGGGAGTCCAGAGGATGCCCGCGGAGTCGGCAAGCTCTTCATCGGTGAAGAAGCCCGCTTGTCCTCCCCGCACGCTCAGGATGGGGCGCCCGAGGCCGTGCTCTCCGCTTGGATCGGTGGTGAAGCAGTCGTAGTGGAAGAAGAAGAGGCGTACGTTGCCGTGCTTGGCGCGTCCGTCGACGTGGATGTCGTACCGAATGGTCTCGCCGGTCTTTGGCAGGTCGCCATGGTAGGTCAGGGTGCAGCCAAGCAGTCGGTAGGCGCGGTCACCGGGGTGCTGGAGGTCGATGCCCAGATACGAGATGAGCATCAGGTCGGCTTGGCCAGACTCGATCAGCACACCGGCAGGGATGCGGTCGTCGTTGAGGTACCAAGACGACTCGGTGATGTCGGTCTCGGTCCAGATGGTGCCGGTGCCCATGCTGGCTGGCTCGGCGTCGAGCCCCACCATGCGGTCGGCCAGCAGCAGCGGCGGCTCGGGCATGCGGCACTGGCGCGTGAAGCCGTCCTGCGGCTCGAACAGCGGGCCGTAGATCTCGGAGATCTTCCCGCTGGCGTGTACCTGCAGCTGCTCACGGGAGAGGGTCATGCCGGTGGGAAGGCGCTTCTGTGTGAAGGGGAAGCCGCTCTTGGCAGGCGCGCTCGAGATCGCGGGCGCTGGTGTTGCCGCAGGGGAGGCCGGTTGCGCTGTGCTTGGCGGCCGGGTTGGAGCGGGGGTTGCTCGCACGGGTGCGGGCACGGGAGCACGCCGAGCGGGCGCAGGGCTGGTCGCGGGTGGTGCGACGGGCGGATGCAGCACCGGCGGGGCAGCAGCCACCGCTGGAGCCGGTATGGTTGCCGATGTGGTGGTGGGGGCACCGGCAGTGCCGAGCTGGATGGCGGCGGTGGCGCCGTGGTGCCGAAGCGTGAGAAAGCGTTGATGGAGGGCCGCCTGGTCTGCCATGAACTGCTGGTGCAGCTGGCCCATCTGGTGGATGGCACTCTGCCAGCGACCGGGAACGGAGCCGGTGTCGGGAGCGGGCAGAGTGGATGTCGGCACGCGCGCCTGCACGCCTGCATCGACCGGAGCCGATGGGCGCGGTGCGGGGGCGGGAGGAGCGGCGACAAGCACCGGTGCCGAGACCGGAGTGGGCTGCGCTGGCAGGGCCGTGATGGCCGGAAGGGCCGGTGCAGGCGCCATGGTCTGGACGGTCGATGGGTCGGGGGTATGTGCGGACACGATGGGCTGCTCCACATAGGGGAGGGGCGTCGGTGCGGTCGAGACCAGGGACGAAGCGATCGCTTTCGCGGTGGCTCGTACCGGTGCCGGGGCGGATGCGGCGGCGACGACTGGGGCGACGACTGCGTTGCTCGGAAGCGTGGGAAGAGAAAGGCGGCGCGTCGGCAGCGACAGGGCGCGTGTGGATGGGCCGGCCAGACAGGGGTTCGGGTCGACCGCATCGGCGCGAGTGAGGCCGCGGGCATGTGTCCGGCCGACAAGGTCGGTCACCTGCACCACGAGATGGTCGGCAGGAATGCGACCGGATGCAAGGTCGAGGGCGGCTTGGGCGAGTCGGACCGTGGCGTAGGCGCAGTGGCTCCTTCCGACGGTCTGGAGCAGGTGGTCGGCCGGGTCGTCAGCGTCGAAGCGGGGTGCGTCACTGGGAGCGCCGATGACTGCCAGAACGGGATTTCCAGCTGCTCGAGCGTCCTCCAGTCGCTGCAGTCCCAGAACGATCGCGGCATCACCGGGATGACTGGCTGACGGGCGGAGGGCGCGGAGGGCGGCGGTGTGCACCGCATCGACCGAGAGGTCTACAGCTCCTGCGAGCGCCAGATCCAGCTCGCCGGTGGCCACCATGCGCGAGGCGATGTCGAGCGCCACAAAGCCACTGGTTTCTTCTGCGGAGACCGTGAACCCGGGGCCGCCGAGGTCAAGCTGGCTGCTGATGCGGTTGGCGGGGATGTTGGGCATGGTACCCAGCACGCCTGCGCTCTGCAGATGGGGAACCACGGAGTCGCGAACGGATGCCACCTGATCAGCGCGGAGCTTCCAGCTCGAGCGATGGCTGGCCACACGCCAACGGGCTCCATAGCGGGCGACTTCGGGATCGGTTCCCATCCCGATGATGACCCCGACCCGCTCCGGGGCAGCTGTGGTGGTGAGGTCGTGAAGATCCCGCGCGGCCGCGAACACGGCAAGCTGCTGTCCGAGACTCTGTTGGAGGTCGGCTGGTGGGAAGCGCAGTCCCTGGAGCGAGACGTCGACCGTTCCGACCTCTGGGGTGGTCTGCGTGCCTTGGATCGTGGACCAGAAGGCGCGAGAGCTGCCACCACCACCCACGCGTGCACCCAGTGCGACCAGGGCCACGGGAGCATGGGACACGGCTCGGCTGGCCAGAGAGGTGGCGGGGTCGTACGGGTCGACGATCAGGTGCGCGTTGTTTCCGCCGAAGCCAAACGCATTGACTGCGGCTCTACGAGATCCGGTCCAGGTCTCGGCAGTCTGGACCACGCGCAGAGGTACGTCGCCGAGGGCCGTGTTGAGGTCGCCTTCGTGGCGAGACGGTGGCCGAATTCCACGACGCTGGGCCTCGAGCACTTTGACCAGACCGGCCACGCCGGCCGCTGTGATGAGGTGACCGAGGTTTGACTTGAGCGAGCCGATGGGCAGAGCATCGGTGCGCTGGCTGCCCAAGGCATCGGCACAGGACTGCAGCTCGGTGGCGTCTCCAATGACGGTTCCGGTCGCGTGGCACTCGAGGAGCCCGAGGCTCTGAGGGTCGAGCCCGGCAGCCGTCCAAGCATTGGTCATGGCGCGGGCCTGACCCGTACGCGATGGGACCAGCAGGCCTCGACCACGCCCATCGTTGGACAGTCCGATGCCTCGAATCACGCCGTGGATTGTGTCGCCGTTGGCGACCGCATCTTCCAGCCGCTTGAGCATCACAAAGCCTGCGCCTTCTGCAGCCAGCAGGCCATCGGCGCCGGCATGGAAGGGGCGGCTTCGGCCGGACGGAGAGAGGGCCTTCAAAGCGCAGAAGCCGACGTGGATGAACAGGTCATCGGCGCGATTCACAGCACCCGCAAGCATGGTATCGGCGGTGTGGTCCTGGAGTGCATCGCAGGCGAGCTTGATGGCGTAGAGTGCACTGGCGCAGGCCGCATCGAGGGCGAAGGTGGGGCCCCCGAGCTGCAGCGCACGTCCAGCCAGCAAGGCTGGGATGCCCGACATGAAGCGGTCCCACGGCGGAGGTCGTGGGATGTGCGCGGCATCGGCCGCCGCGTCGCCCCACCAGATGCGCTCCGCCAGACGGGCCAGTCCTTCACTCGGGAAGGAGAGATTGCCCATGATCAGGCCGGTGCGGGCGGGGGTGTGTGCACCGGGACCGGCATCGGCCACGGCGCGTGCGGCCGTGTGCAGGGTGAGCTGGAGGAGCGGGTCGCTGGCGCGGATCGCGGCTTCGTCGAGCCCGATGGCCTTGAGGTCGAGTCCGGAGAGATCGAGCCGCTCGGGCAGGTCGGTCACGTAGCCACCGCGGTCGGACCATGTGCGGTCAGGGTCGGGGCCCGGCTGGCTTGAGGGGCCAGGGCCGAGCGCATCGGCCGGACGCAGGCCCCAGCGACCTTCGGGCACGGAATGGGTGCAGTCACGGCGACTGGCGACCGCCTCCCAGAGATCGTCCGGGGACCAGATTCCACCGGGCAGGGCCACAGCCCGCCCGACGATGGCGATAGGATGGAAGGTCGGGGAGGGCACAGGGCCTCACTGGGGTCAGGCCCGGGGAACGTCCGGGCGGCGAATGGTTCGGACACCCCGGAGGGTGGCGGCCGCTTCGCCGTTGGCGTTGACGAGCACGATGTCTGCAGAACCGGAGGGGCCGGACGCACTCCGTCGGGTGAGCACAAGGCCGGTGGTGTCATCGAGACTGGACTGATGCAGACACAGCTCGTCGATGCCCATCGGGAGGCTTGCGCCGCCGGTGGCCGCTTGGGCCCACAGGAGGGCCAGCTGGAGGGCACCATCGACCGCACCCACATCCACTGCCCCGGTGCCGGCGAGTGGGCTGGACCGGAGACCGGCGGTGGCTCCAGAAGCATCCACGCACACATCGTTGGCGAGAACCTGAAGGGACGGTCCATGGAAGAGCAGTGTGCCGTCGTAGACCGCGCCGTCTCGGCTCGGCAGATCGAGCTGGGGAACGGCGAGGGCCTGTGCGGTGGGGCGTGGGTCGACTGTGGCTCGGTACAGCGGCTGTCCGGTGCTGTTGTTGAGAGCCATCGCCAGGGTCCCGTCGCCCATGTCTTGCACACTGAGTGCCAGATGGGTGGGCTCAGGCCACTGCTCCAGACGGATTCCCTTGTGCACCTTGAGGTCGGTGAGCCGGCTGGTCGTGTGCCCAGGGAACAGACCCCGAGCAGCCGACAACATCTGGTCGACGACCAGGGCCACAGGGACCACGGGAACGCCGGCGACGGTGTGGTCGACCAGCCAGGGGTGGGTCTCGGGCGAGAGCATCGCATCGAGATGGATGGGCGGCGGGGACCCTTCGTTGAGCAGGGCTTCTGGCCGGGGCTCGCCACCGAGCACCACGCTCGTGGGCGCACCGGGTCCGTGGAAGACCTCGTTTACGAGCATGCGGGCGCCGGTATCCAGGCTGATGAGCGGGACGCCGAGTGCCTCGAAGCGGGCTTTGAGCGCCGGCGTGACCATCCCGGCTTCCCAGGGCCCCCATCCGAGCGAACGGATGACCGCTTCCGGATGCTCGTGGGCGAGGGCATCACACACGCGATTCAGCACTTCGTTGGCCATCGCGTAGTCGACCTGGCCAACGTTCCCGGTGCGCGCGGCGACGCTGCTGAAGGGCAGGAGCAGCTTGAGCGGTGCCGCGCCACGGGCGTCGAGCAGGGCTCGGAGGCCGGCGAGCTTGGTTCGAACCACCAGAGTGAAGTCTTCATCAGACTTCTCCCGGATGAAGCGGTCTCGAATGACGCCGGCTCCGTGGATGATTCCCGTGACCGGTCCCCAAGACTGGCTGACCTCGTCGAAGAGCGACTGTTGACCGGCAGAATCGGTCACATCGACAGCGTCGTAGCGTGCAGACGCACCGGTTTGGGCGAGCGCTTCGAGTGTGCCGCGAATCTCTCGACCGGCCAGGATCCGCTTGACCTGTTTGCCCAGGTCGCGCGGGTGGACCCGCTCGCCCCGCTGCATGGCGGCTTTGAGCAGGGCTGCCTTGAGCCGTGCGTCGTCAGTGGGGACACCGTGTGCCGCGGCCGGCTCGTCGGCAAGTGGCGTTCGGCCGAGCAACACGAAGCGAGCTCCGGTTGCGCGCCCGAGCTCGATCACCGTGCGCGCGGTCACGCCGCGGGCGCCACCAGAGACCACAATGACGTCTTCTGGGCCGATCGAGGCGGTCGGCTTCGGCTGGGTGACCACCCGCTCGTTGGTGAGCGTGAGGCGACTTCCCTGTGCGGGCAGGCCCACTTCAAGCTCGGGTCCGCCGGCCACGATCTCATGGGCCAGCATCTGTGCTTGTGTGGACAGGTCGCGGTTGGTGGTGTCGAGGTCGATGGCCTTGACCGGCGCCGTGGGGTGTTCCTGGGCGAAGGTCCGGGCCAGAGCCGCCACGCCGCCCGACCAGGCGAGGTCGAGTGAGAAAGGAGTCGTGCCGAATGCGCCGCCGGTATTCTGGACGGTCACGAGCACTGCTGGCTGGGTGTCGGTGTGGCGCTGCGCGACCGTACGGGCGGCCTGGAAGGCATCGAGCTGGTCGGCACCGGCCGAAGTGAGGCCGTGCAGAAGCACGACGCCATGTGCGTCGGGCGGAATGTCTGCGGCCGAGGAGACCGAGACGGACGAGATCGAGCGCGCGTTCAGAGCAGCGGCGAGGAGGTTGCCAAGCTCGGAGCCGGTCGGGTCGACGATGGTGAGGGGCGTTTCACGCCGGCTGAAGTCCCCTCCGAGCGAGACCGTTCGCAGGCGCTGCCACAGCAGTGGGCGCGTAGCGACCGGCGGCTGGATCCTCAGACGAGGACGCAGCCGAAGTGACCGAAGAACCACCCATCGCTTCGACGATTTCGCCGAGGGTGCGGAGTGCGCCGAGGGCGGTGGCGTCGATGCCTGCAAGCTCAGGGGCCTGCTCCTGCACGGCGGAGAGGATCTCGACACGCTTGATGGAGTCCACGCCGAGGTCGCCTTCGAGGTCCATGTCGAGAGTGAGCATTTCTGCGGGATAGCCGGTCTTTTCCGCCACAACGGACAGCATCAATGCGGAGAGGTCACGGCCGGCGGGAGCGGGCGCAGGGGCTGCTGCCACGGGCGCGGGCGCTGGGACCGGTGCGCGATGTGGGGTTGGGGTGACCACCACAGGGGCGGGTGCTGGTGCCGCAGCGACCGGTGCCGGTGTGGGTACCGGCGCGGCGGTCACGGGCACGGGTACGGGGGCTGCGATGGGTGCGGTTGCCGGGGTCGGAAGGGTAATCGTCCGGGGCGCGGCATGGGCCGCCACCGGAACACCGCCGCCCGACAACACGGTCGCGAGTCCCATGAAGCTGGTCTCTGCCGTCTTCAGGAATGCGGCGTGGCTGTCGGCCATCGAGCGCTGGAAGGCAGCATGTGCATCAGCCGTCTGGCGCTGGGTTTCCTGCCAGGCAGTGACCCAGGCGAGCTGGACGGATGGATGGGGAGTGTTCTGGTTGGACATGGAAACCTCGGAGCGTACGGCCGCCGTGGGGTGGGGCGCGGCAGTGGCCGACGCGGCAGAAGGGTTCGAGACGTGGGAATCTGGGGTGTATATGACCTTTTCAACGACCCGGTCCACGACCTTTTCGATGATCTGGACCTCAGGTTCTACTTCGGGATTCGGGGTGGCCCGACCCTGTGCACCGAGCTTCGGCGGGTAGGGCTTGTCGACGTTGGTTCCGTCGATGGGAATCGCGATGCGGGGCTTTTGCACCGTAGAGGGGTCGACTGCAACCTGGTATTCCGCGAGGAGGGTCGCGAAGTCCATGGCTCGACCATCGGCCACGAGGGTGGCCAGGGCGGTGAAGAAGGCCTCGATGCCGTCGCCGCCCTTGCGATCGGTAGAGACGGCCGTGTGGGTCTTTCGACGCAGGATGCGCTTGACGAGCCCCGACAGGACCGAGCCGGGCCCCACCTCCACGAAGGTGCGCACGCCGTCGGCATACATCCCCTCGATCATTTCGACGAAGCGAACGGGCTTTGCGATTTGTTGCGCGAGTCCGGTGCGGATGGCGCTGGCATCTGCTGGATAGGGAGCCGCCTCGGCGTTTGACCATGCGGGAATCGTGGGAGCATCCACGCTCAAGTTGGAGAGAAACGCACCATAGGGCTCACTGGCACCGGCCACGATGGGCGAGTGGAAGGCAGTAGCCACCTGCAGAGGGACCGACATGATGCCGCCCGCGTCGAGTGCACGCACGGCAGCCTCGACGGCCGGGACCGGCCCCGAGATGACGGTTTGTTTGGGAGAGTTCAGGTTGGCCAGGACCACGTCGGGGTGTGCTTCGGCCAGAATCTCCTGCACCTTGGTGGCAGGGCCACGGGCGGCTGCCATGGTGCCTTCGGTCGTGGCGGCGGCTTCTGCCATCCGCGTCCCGCGCTCGGCGGAAGCAGCGAGGAACGAGTCCGTCGAGAGTGCTCCGGCAGCGTGGAGTGCGGTGAGCTCACCGTAGCTATGCCCACCGACCTGCGCGGCTTCGAGGCCGACCGAGCGCAGCATCCGCAGGGTGGCCATGCTGGCCACACCAATGGCTGGCTGTGCGTTGTCGGTGGCGGTGAGGTGACCGGTCAGGCCGGTCCGGTCGGCTTCACTGAAGACGGGGCGCGGGAAGACGGTTGCGTGTGTGTGCACACCTGCAGTGCGTGCATCGTCCCAGGCCGAGATGGCCGTGTCGAAGGACTGCGCGAGGTCGGCTCCCATCCCCACGTACTGGCTTCCCTGTCCAGGGAAGAGGAAGGCAACGGTGCCGTCGGCTTTGCCCACACCGTAGTGCACGCCCACAGGCTTGGAGAGCGGCGCATCCGGCGCGGCGGCGATCTGGTCGGCGGCGGTGGTGAGCTTCGCCATGAGATCGGCATCGGTGCGGGCCACCACTGCGAGTCGGGCTCCAGCACTGGCGCTGTAGGCGGTCTGGGTCTTCCGAGCGAGGAAGGGCAAGACGGGCGTGCCCTGCTCGGAGGTATGGGTCTGGACGAAGTCCGCCAGTGCGCGCGCCTCGCGGGCAACAGCGGCACCGTTCTCTCCGGTGAGAACCACCATGTGGTGTGACAGCACATCGAGGCGTCCCTGACGGTGTTCGCCCGTATATTCCTGCAGCGCAACATGGAAGTTGGAGCCACCGAAGCCGAAGGACGACACGCCAGCCCGCCGCGGATGGTTGGCGCCGCGGATCCAGGGGCGGGTGGTGGTGTTGACGTAGAGGCCCGTGGTCTCGAGTGCGAGCTTGGGGTTCGGTCGATCCACTTTGATTGTGGGCGGAAGAATCTTGTGATGGAGTGCCATCACGGCCTTGAACAGGCCTGCAGCACCGGCAGCGGCTTTGGTGTGTCCAATCTGCGACTTGACCGAGCCTACGGCGCACCACTGCCGGTCTTCTCGACCGGACTCGTCGAAGACCGTCTTCAGGCCCTCGAATTCGGCCGCATCGCCTGCCTTTGTGCCGGTTCCGTGGGCTTCGACCAGCTCAACCGTGTCGACACCGAAGCCCGACCGCTCGTAGGCGCGCCGAATGGCCTTTGCCTGACCGCTCGAGAGCGGTGCGTAGACCGACTTCGCACGCCCGTCGGAGGACGAGCCGATGCCGGTGACGGTGGCGTAGATGGTGTCCCCGTCGCGCTCAGCATCTTCGAGTCGCTTCAGCAGGAACATTCCCAGACCCTCACCGAGCATGGTGCCGTCGGCCTGGTCGCTGAAGGGGCGAACATCTCCGGACGCGCTGAGCGCAGGCGTCTTGGAAAAGCACATGTACATGAAGATGTCGTTCATGGTGTCGACGCCACCGGCGATCACTGCATCGGAGTCGCCGAGATACAGCTCTTGCACCGCCATCTGGAGCGCGCTGAAGGTGCTCGCACAGGCCGCATCGGTGACGCAGTTGGTACCGCCGAGGTCGAGACGGTTGGCGATGCGGCCGGCCACCACGTTGCCCAGCAATCCAGGGAAGGTGGCCTCGGTCCAGTCGGCGTAGTGCGACGAGATGGCATCTACGGCCTCTTCTACCTTGGTCTCGGGCAGGCCAACCTGCCGCAGTGCGTTCCGCCAGATGGGGTGCTGCAGACGGCTCACCATTTCGCCGAGCAGCTCCTGGGCGCTGGTGACGCCGAGGATGCACGACAGGCGATTCCGGTCGATGTTGTGCCCATTGGCTGCATCATCGAGCACCTTTTGGGCCACGATGAGGGCCAGGAGCTGGCTGGTGTCGGTCTGCGACAGCAGGCTTGGCGGAACACCCCAGCCGAGGGCATCGAAGTCCACCTTGGGGATGAAGCCACCCCGCTGGGCGTACGTGCGGTCGGCCTTGGACTTGTCTGCGTCGTAATAGTCGTCGATCAGCCAGTGGCTTGCGGGAACATCCGTGATCAGGTCGGAACCTGCAAGGATGTCTCTCCAGAATCCGGACTTGTTCGTGGAGCCCGGAAAGAGGGCACTGACACCAACGATTGCAATGGGCGGACGGTTGCTGGACATCGAGATCCTCGAGCTTCAGGCGAGCGGACGGGGACGAAAATCAAAGGCGGACGCCGGCACGGGAAGTCCGAGCGACCGAAGCTGGTGGGCGCGGGGCATGACCGC
>CAJWOS010000043.1 GCA_913044235.1 uncultured Pseudomonadota bacterium | reverse complement strand
AAGTACGAGGCGTACACCTGGCTCACGCTGCCTTGTGCGGGCGGTGGAGAAGGACCGTGGCTTCTGGAGCGGGTACTGCGGCCCAGCGGCGACTACGGTGCCATGGCCCAGGATTTGTACGTCACGCCGCACCTCGGTGTTAAGATGCGCAAGATGGTGGACGTGCTGACGTATCTTCACGACGTTTGAGCAGAATGCGCATCTCTCTCGACATGCGGCGATCCTCGCCACAGGGTGGGGGGGGTTGGTGTGCTGGTACACGTTGCAGCAGGCAGACGGCGATCCTCCAGACAGGAGGGAGGGGAGGGGTGGGTTGGGTGCTCGAAACACGTTGCAGCACGCATGTGGCGATCCTCGCCATGGGAGGGGGGAGTGGTTGGGCGCTCGAAACACACCGTTGTGTGCGTGTATAGCCATGGCCACTACGCGCGTGAGCGGGTCGCGTGGCCGGCTCTCGGCCCGGTACACGTTTGTCGGCGATACCTGTGTGGGAAACTACGTGCTGCGCGTGTCGCATGGCGTATATCCGCACGTGCGCCTTGCGGCCCGATAAGCACCGGCGTACTTGATCGTGTAGTGGGTCATTCCGTAGTCGGAGCAACCACAGGCAAGGACGACAAGAAGCAGCGAGCGGGCTGTAGACATGGGTACCTCCGGATTCGCTGAAGCGTACCGGGGGCAACTGTTCAATGATACCGACAGATTTTCATCAAAACGGTGAATCTATTTGATAGACGATATGGCTACTCGCAGCGCTCCAGCGCCTCGTTGCATTCCTGGCCCGGCGGACACTCCGCATCGGTTCGGCAGGGTGTGTAGCCCTCGATCTCCACACGCTCCGGAACATGGACCGAGCGCGCCAGGAATTCCACGCAGGTGCCGTTGGCAAGGTCAGTGTGGTCGGCGGTCCTGCGCCGCATCTCCCCCGTGGGAAACCCGGTGAGGCCAGCGTCGATCAACGCATCAATGGTCTCGGCCGTCACGACCCCCCTTCCGGTGTCGGGAAACACACACTCCAGCTGCGATGGCGTGGTGCCATGAAGGTCGATGCGAAGGACCACCACCACTTCGGTGTCGATGTCGGCACTCGGCGGCGTCCAGTCGAGCTCGAGCGCCGTGGACGGCGCGATCGACCACACGGCCGGCGCGCCTTCCAGCGTGTCGGGCGCGTAGCCGTGCATCTCAAAGTCCGAGCGGTCGGTGCTCGATGTGCTGAGCGAGAGCGGATCGCCAGGCGTCCAAGGTGGATTGTCGAGTGAGGTGTCTGAGTAGTTCTTCCCCGGCTCTACCGGCTCCATCGAAACCACCGAAGAGAGGCCCCGAATCGAGACGGTGCCCACGTCGATGGCCGATGGATAGGGCACACAGCTACCACCAAGATCGCAGGTCTCGTCGCCCCCGCAGGGCGGATCGCAGAACGGGTTTTCGCGCCGAAGAATGCGGCAGTCTCCCGAGACGATCACCTCGGTCAACACATCCGTGGGAAGGACCGCATCCGAGACCTTCCCATCGGCATACGCATAGTCGACGGTCTGGTCGACCACGAACCGACCGGACCGCGTGTCCATCGTGCATGTGCCGTCGGCCGACCCCGACTCGGCGTCGAGGGAGCCCTGCGGAGTGGGAGGTGCGGAGTCCAGCGCTTCCTTTTCGCTGCCGCTGCACGCGACGGCAACACAGAGGAATCCAGCCCCGATTCTCGACAATAGATGCATCGCTTCAGTCCGCCTGCCAGCCTGGGTAGGGCCTTGCCTGTTTGACTTCCAGGCGGCCATCCTCGGTGATCTTGAACTCGATGTCCATCGCGTAGAAGCCGCCACTCCGACCGTAGGCCGGCAGGAAGTGCGCATGGATGGCAGACAGTGCCGTGCCGAGCTCGTAGAGCTCCGCGTTGGACATCACGGTCTCGCCTTCGGGCACGAGGTTCGAGCGCCGAATGTAGACCACCGGCTGACCCGGAGAGTCGTAGTAGTAGAGGATCTGGTCTGTGGTGTCGCCATCTTCCGGCAGCACCACAGACTCTTCGCCCTGCTGCACGTTGATGTAAAAGGCAGGCTCCAGGCCAGAGGCATCGAAGATGTTGGCGGTGATGGCCACGCCGTTGGCCTGCTCATCGTCGTAGGTGGGGTTTACCAGGATCGCCATCCCCACATCGGTATGAGAGATGCCCCAGTACTCGCGCTCTTCCCAGGCCCGCGGGTTCCACACCGAGGCCCAGACATCGGTAATGGCGTCGGTGATGTCGTCGCCATCGTCGTCCCATTCCCCCGACTTCGAGGTGTACAGGCCCGCACCCGAGAAGCCACCCAGGTCTTCGGCATTGGTCGATGAGCGAAAGCGCATCTTGATGCGGTCGAAGTCGCGATCGATGATGGTACGGACCTCTTCGAGCAGCGCCTCGGAGAGCGGTGCATCTTCGATCTGGTCCTGCAGCTCCTCCAAGAGCTCCGCGCGCGTGCGCGGGTCCAGCCACTCGGGCCGTGTGGTGTACTCCGCGTAGACGTCCCAGAGCCCGTGGGTACGCATGTGCTGATCATACCAGTATAGTGGGATTCCCAAGCACTTCGGAATCGGCACTTCGTCGCCGATGCGCTTCATGGCGGCCATGTGTGAGACCTTTCCGCCGAATGCGGGAATTCTCAAAGGCACGGCGTCTTCGGTATCCAGTGCAGGGTCGAGGATGTCTTCACACCACCAGATCCCCTCCACCGAAGTGTCCATCGGAGCCACATCAATCGGCGCAGGTCGGTTGGCTTCCCACCACACTTCTGCCTCGGCCTCCGATACCTCGCGGATTGACCAGTCGAGCGCATCGACCGTCAGCTCCACCCACTTCCCATCGAGGGCCCGCAGGGCGTCATCATCGAAGGCGCCTCGGAGTGCCATGTTGGGCGTGCCTCGGTTCTGTGCGAGCACGTTGATGTGGGCCAGGGGCGTCTGAAATTCACTGGTGATGGTGCCTGCCACCACCGAGATGTCGTTCGGAATCTGGTCGAGAACCACGATCTCTCGATAGTTCACGTATTCTTCCACCTGATCCGACGTGTAGAAGCGCAGCTGCCCCATCGCAGATCCCAGGTTGAGCGGCTGGTAGGTGATGCCCGCAAACAGCTCGTCTGTGGTGATGATGGGAACGTCGGGCGGCAGCGACTTGGCCACCTCTTCAATCGCCAGTGATGTGGGGTGGAAGAGGAGCTCTTCGCCAAAGTAGCTGTGGGCCACGATGGCTCGGAAGGCCTCTGCGATCATGTCTGCATCAGACGTGTCGTAGGGCGCGAGCTCGTACACGAACACGCCCGGCTCGCTGTACCAGGTGACCGCACCGAGCAGAAAGCGCCGGTCGGGAGCGTAGTACTCCGTGGTGTTGAAGCTGCCGAGGTCGGGCACAATGGGCAGACCATCGCCACTCAGAAATGCCGACGCATAGTCGTAGTGGACTGGGTAGCGCTCCGAGTTGATGAAGTGCAGCGTGCCATCATCGGAGCGGTCCACGATGGTCTTCGCAGACTCCGCACCCGGAATCGAGGCATCGAGAGGGTCGGACGCGAGCCGCTCAAAGTCGGTTCGACAGCCAATCTCGCCCGAGGCATCCGGCTCCGGCGCATCGGGCAGCACACAGTCCCAGACGGAGTCTGCGTCCGGTGCTTTGGAGGTCGGATTCTCCGTGGACGATGCACATCCCACCAGAAACACGCCGGCGAGCACTCGGGCCAGGCTTGCACGCATCATCGGCCCACCCGAACGCCGTTCCACTCGCGCACGGCGCTCCCGTCGATCACACCGATCTCGTAGGCGTTCACGGAGTTCTGGGAGTACGGCTGCGGGGCATACAGCGTGTGTTCGTCCCAGCCGTCTGTACCGGTGCCCCAGATGAAGCCATGGGGGTAGCCGCGCTCGTTGGTCTGGAAGAAGATCTCTACATCCCCTTCCGCCGACACGCGGTAGATCCGCGAGGTGTAGTAGTCCGCCACGTAGATGTTCCCGCAGATGTCCACCACCGCGGTGTCCTGCCAGCCCCCTTCCATGTAGGCGAACTGCTCAGGCTCCCCAACCAGATCAAGGTTTTCGTCGAGCTCCACTGAAAACATCCAGCCATCCCCCACCGAGGCGATGTACATGGTGCGGCTGTCGAGGGAAAACCCCACCGTGTGCGGCATGCTTCGGCGTCGCTCGTTTACCCACAGCGTGGTGAGCTCGGCGGTGTCAGGGTCGAGCCGATAGATGTTGCCGTCGACCACATAGAGCTTGCCATCCGGGCCGAGCACAATGCCGTAGGGAAAGTCCCCGTTGAGCCCCCGCACAAAAGCCGAGCGCGAGCCATCGGGTGTCACCAGATCCACGCCGAACTCATACTGGTTGACCAGGAAGATCCGGCCATCATCGAGGCGAACCATCTGTTCGGCCGACTCCACGCCCGGCACAAACAGCTCGCTGCTCCCATCGGAATCGGCTGCAACCAGACCCGACCGCCCGTCCCAACCGATCATGCGTCCATCGTCGTCCAATACGAGACCATGATACCCGCGGGCTTCCGCCACCACCGTGACATCGTTGGGTTCGGAGGGGAGAGTGCTGCAGTCCACACTCACCGGAGGCCCTCCTGTGTCGCCCGAGTCGCCCGAATCCCCAGAGTCCACCGGATCACTGGTGTCAGGGTCGCCATCGGGGTCGGGGTCGGGCTCCGAGTCGACATCGCCGGGCATTGACTCCGGCCCTACCGACGTTCGCTGGGGCTGCTTGTCGAATCCGACCGGGGTGGGGTCGATCGCGCATCCGGCGACCACCATCAAGACATAGGACGTGGGAATTCTCATAGACAAACCCTACATGGGTTTTTCCACCAGTGTCGCTTCCTGTCCTGGCGATGGCACAGAATGCTGACAACCTCACCGACCAAGTCCTCCATGTGGCGGTCCTTCAAGCAGCGGCTGCACAGCAGCATTCCATTCCAAGACACCACGATAGCGTCACGCGGGGTGTCCCACGGGGTAGTCTGTCCACACCGACAAGCGTTGAATGCTCCCATCGAGGCATCCCACCGCCATGCGCTCCCCCTTCCACCATCGTGTTGTCCTCTCCGCTTCTTGGCTGTGGCTGATGCCGGGCGCTCTGGGTTGCCGCGTGGACGCCAACGACTTCAAGCGCTCGATGGTGCTCGAGAAGCCCTGGAAGCCCGATGCATCCGCTCCATCCGGCGATTCCGAACCAGAGACGCGCTTGTATCAGCTGCTGTACACAGGCGAGCATGGCGACACGGCTCATGCGCTCGGTCAGAAGGTGCGCATGACCGCGTGGCTGCGCACCGTGAATCTCGCCGATGCCCAGCTCGTTTCGCTCACGGAGCTCGGCTTGACCGTTCAGGCGGAGATCGAAGCCGACCGCACGGCGCGGGCTGCACTGGCCGAGCGAGAGGCCGAGGTTTTGCGACCCATCTACACACAGATCGAGGCCGCGCTGAACCACCCCACCACCACCAACGGCGATCTCGATGCCCTGGCGGGCGAGCTGTCCCGGGTCCGGCGCACCCTGTATGGCGACTCCGAGCCGCAAAAAGAACACCGCGACCGGGTGCGAGGTCTCATCAAGGCCGTGACAGCGTGGCTGGGCACGGTCAACCGAGAGCAGCGCATGCAGCTCAACAGCTGTCGCTTTGTGCTGAACGAACACGCATCGCCACTCACCAACCCAGGCTCGTATGCATCGCTGGTGGGCATGATCTGGGATCGCGGCGACTTCAGCGCCCTGCAATCCGGCAACGAGGACAACGCCGACGGCCCACTCGACCTCGGAGGCCTGTGGGCCCTTGAACATCTTCGGGCACCGCCGTCCGGATACATGGTGGACTCGGCGCGTGCGGGAATGCTCACATTGGCACTGATGGACCCGGCATTCCTACCGGCCGCCGAGGCCAGCCTCACCGCTCGGGGACTGGCCATGCCGGTCCTCGACGCTCCCGACAAGCCCAAGGCCACCACACCATAGCTGTGCACTCCGCGGTGCTCCCGACCGCCGCAAAGCCCGACCGCTCAGTCGCCTGCTGGAGCGGCACCCGTCGCATCGGTACCGTCGGCCTCGGCGCCTTCGAGCTCCGGCTGCGCACCATCCGGCTGGGCATCATCGGGAGCACCGCCAGTGCCTTCCTCGAGCGCAGCCTCGTCGTCGTCGAAGGAGTCACCGTCGAGCTGCTGCTGCAGTCGCCGCTGGTACACGGGCACCCGCTCGAAGATGATCTCACTCATCGGGTCGAGCTCTGCAGCCGCCTTCAGCACCAGCAACGCCTTCAGATAGTCGTCGCGGCGGGCATAAGCTTCTGCCAGATCGAGCATCCCCGGAACGTCTTTCACCATCTCAAGGGGCACGGTATCGCGCACGTCGGCGCCACGAAGCAGCTTCGCGAAGTTGTCGTCGGCGGTGTCTTCATGCAGGTGACGTGGTGCGGAGTACTCGATGCGCATGTTGTCGTCGGTGTTGAGCTCCGCACCTTCCACAAACTGCAGGATCTTGTCCTGGGCCACCAGGTAGCGAGTCAGAACATCTTCGGGCGAATCGCAGTCAACCGATGCCAGATCCTTGGCGACTGCCGCATCACGATTCATCATCTCGCCAATGCGGTCGGCGGTGAGCTCGAGCGGACTGTCGCTGCCCACAAGCACAAGGTCCGCGTCTTCGATGGTCGAGAACAGCAGCACATGGGCATAGGTCTCGGTAAACGTGCGCAGCAGGGTGCGCAGGTCTTCGTGGTCCATACCGTACATCTGGACCCACTGTCCCCACACTCCTCCCGGCTTGAGCTTTCGCTTGCCCAAAGCCCAGAACTCCCGCGTGAAGAGGTTGGAGACACCGGTGAGCCAGGGGTTGGGAGGCTCGGAGATGATGACGTCGTAGCGACCGTCGGGCTGCAGGAAGAGGTGGTTGCGGCCATCATTGGCGATCAGGGTGACCCGGGGGTCTTCGAGTGGACGGTAGTTGTAGTCATCGAAGTAGTGGCTGGCTTCCACCACTGCGGGCTCCAGCTCTACGATCTCGATGCTCGACGGACGGCTCTGCAGCGTGACCGATCCCGCCGTGATTCCACTGGCCAGACCAATCACCACCACATCTTTCGGATCGTCTGCAAAGACAAACGGCAAGTGGGCCACCATCACCTGCGTGGGCATGTCGACCGAGGTGGAGGCGTCGACCTTTCCATTGTTGGCCAGCCAGATGTTGTCTTCCCCGCGGGTCTTTGCCACGGTGACGACCGAGCTGAGCCCTTCCTTGTAGAAGAGAAGGTCGTAGGGGTCGACTGCAAACGCCATCACCCCTTCTCGGGTGAACTCATCTTCGCTGAGGTCACTCACGTATTTGTACATGCCCGCGGTCATGAGGAGCGGATTCCAGGGGGCCTTCGCCACATTGACCACACCGATCAGGGCGATCAGGGCCGCACCCAGAGCAACTTGAATGCCCATCGCAGGGGGTTCTCGCCGTGCCCGGCGTATCGCCCACATCGCCAGCCCCGCGGCCACGAAGTTCATCGAGATGGCGATGACCACCGTGCCCCGCACATGAAAGGTGGGGAGCAGGAAGATGCCGCCCAGCGACGCGCCGAGGATGGAGCCGAGCGTGTTCCAGCCATAGATGCGACCCGTGGTGGCTCCGAGAGCCTGATCGCTGCTCGCCACCCGGACCATCGCCGGAAAGGTGGCGCCCATGAGCAGGCAGGGTGGCAACATCACGGTGATCGCGATGCCGAGCTTACCGAGCCAGAGCCAGCCGTAGTCGAGGTTGGAGCTCTGGAACCACTCGTAGAGCTCCACAAAGACGAACGGCAGCTCGTTGTACTGCCACATCACCCCGTAAGCGAGCAGCCCCACACCCACCTGAAGAGCCGCGAGAAGGGCCAGCCCTCCGGGTAGCCCCCCACGCTTCCACGCCCGGTCGGCGGCGAACCCGCCGAGCCATCCGCCCGATCCGATGCCCAGCAGAAATGCCAGCAGCATGGTGGAGAAGGCGTACGCGCTGCCACCCAAGATCAGGCCAAGCACGCGGAACCAGCTCACTTCGTACACGAGGGTGGCTGTGCCGGCGAGCAGCGCAAGCGGGGGCAGCACCCACGCCCAGCCCCCATCAGTGCGGGATGCATCGCTCGGGACAGTCTCCGCGGCCGTGGCGGCGGCGTCATCCTGCGCGCCGATCCGACCCGTACCAAGGTTCAAGAAGGCCGCCATCATGCAGAGCGCCACGTTGCCTGCAGCCGTGATGACCGTGGTGGTGGACAGACCGAACGTGGGCAGGAGGTAGAATCCAGCCATCCCCACACCGCAGACTGCACCAATGGTGTTGGCTCCGTAGAGGCGGCCGATCTGCTGTCCCGCTTCACCTTCCGTGGACGCCGCAAATCGGGCAAGCAGGGGAAGGGTCGCACCCATGCAAATGGTGGGGGGCAAAAGGAAAAAGCCCACCAACACGAACTGAATCATCGCAAACAGCAGCGGATCGCCGCCGCCCGCCGCTGCGTACAGGCCGGTATAGACCGGCACGATAGCATCGAGCAGCAGCGGAAAGGCCACGGCATACACACCGATGGCACCCTCGAGCAGCGCGTAGGCGAGGAGGGGTCGCCGAACCTTGTCCGCAAATCGTCCCGCCAGGAAGCCCCCGGCGGCAAGACCAGCCATAAAGGCCGTGAGAACGGTGATTACTGAGATTTGGCTCGTGCCCATCACCAGATGGAGCTGTCGCTCCCAGAGGGTCTCGTATACCAGAGAGGTCGCACCACTCAGCACGAACAGCGGGACGAGGAGCGTGACTGCGCGGCTGCGACGCAGCTCCAGAATGGCGGGATCCAACGGCAGACTCCAGACGGCATTGGCCGGCGCAGGTATCGCGAGCGCTTGCTCAACGCTCGAAATCATCCTCTCAACGTCCTCCAAACCGTCCTGGCGTTCCGAGCGCGCCTCCACGACCGTCGAATGGGTTGCGAAACGCGCTCCGAGGGGTGACACGACACCATCCTCCTCCGAGCGGTGTCCATGTCTCGTCCCCTCGTCTGGCTCGCCAGCTTTCCGAAATCCGGGTCCACCTGGCTTCGGTTCCTGCTCCATCACCTCTTCCACGGACCGCCACCCACCTCCGCCGTGCTCGACGTCCGTATGCCCAGCTTGCACGGTGATCAGGAAGCACCGAGCGACGCCGTGAGACGCGGCGGTGTGGTGCTCACCCACAAGGCCGCCGCAACCCATCACGCGCGCTGGCCACGCGGCGTGGCGACGATTCACCTGGTCCGTCATCCGATTGATGTGGTGATGTCCGACATGCGATTCTTCGTGATGACCCAGCTGCAGGAATGGCTTCGGCAACACGATCGATCCAACGAAGCACCCGCGCCAGAGGATGTGCAGGCGCTCGCGCAGATGTTTCTGACCACGGTTCTCCAGGGACGTGCCACTCCGCAGCGCCGCGAGCTCGGGGTGGGGACCTGGGATCAACACACCCAGTCCTGGCTCGACCACAGCGGGACAAGCATCACGCTGCGGTACGAAGATCTCCGCCGCACGCCTGCCGTGGAGCTTCGCCGCTTGCTCGACCTGCTTGGGTTGCCAGTGCCCGAGCCCCGGATCGCCGCCGCCATCGCCGCCTGCGATGTACAGGCCATGCGCGCGATGCAGGAGCGCGAGATCGCACAGCGCATTCCGGGGCGCTTCTACGATCCCAACCATGCCGCGGGCTACAAGGCCGGACTGCGGTTCGTCGGCCCCGCAAAGATGGCTGATTTCAGCCTCCCGGCCGGCGTTCGACAACAATTGGCTCGCCTCTATGCCGAGCCGATGGCGCAGCTCGGATACCACCTGACCGATGGCCGGCCGCCTGTGGTGGCACCGCCCAGCAGTCTGCGGAAATTCACGCCCCTCCCGCCCGGAGTCGGACTCCAGGTGGCGGCGACCCCCAAGGGCTGACCTCACACCTTTGCGCGAACCATCCAGCTCGGTCGCTCCAGCCCGGGCCCGAGGGTGTGCTCTTCGCCCGCGACCATTCCAAAGGCACGCCGAGCCGGGTCATTCCCGAGTCGTGCCACCAGCGTTCGACCGTACAGCGCCACACTCGCCCGAGCTCGAAGCTTGCCAAGCGAGCGAAAGCGACGCGTGGTCCCTGTGGCCAGCCGGTTACCTCGCGCGAGCCCTGCAAACAGCCTCGACCACCAAGGGTCTGACTGCAGCCCCCATCGCTCGGCTTGTTCGGCAGACATGCACAAGCAGGCGAGCGTGGTCAGGGCGGCTTCCGGCAGAAAGAAAGGCGGCTCCCCGGCCAGACCTCGAAGGGCTGCGCGGGCCAGCTCGGCGCCTTCCGCAAAGTCCAGATCGAAGCGCCAGGCATCCAGAAAATCGGTGAACTCTGCCGTCTCGCGTGGGGTCTCTGGGAGGAGCGCCTCATCGACGCCGTGTAGATGGTTCACCACCCGAAAGAAGTGGTGCACATCGAAGCGCTCCGCGGGCGTGAGGTGGATGCCCAGATGGGGGAGCTTTTCCAGCCCTTTGTGGCTGAAGGTGGTGGCGGTGTGGGCCATGTCGAGCTGGTGGATGGCCCGTCCACCGTCGGGGCCCACATAGCCCTTGGACTCGAGGTGCCGACGCACCACACTGTGCAGCACCCGTACCTGCAGCACAGTGCGACGGCCGAGGCCATCCGGTGCCAGCCCGCCGGGTGCCCGTGCGTTGTGCACCATCTGACCCGTTTCGTAGAGCCGCCGCGCTGCGTCGGTCTTCAGGCGCCCGGTCCAGATCAGCGGCGTCGACAAGGATGGTGCGGCGTAGCCCTCGATCAGTCCACCGGCCGTGAGAACCAGGGCCATCTCCATGCCCAGCTCCACCACAATCGCCCGACCCCGCTCAAGCGACGCGGCATCACACCACGTTGGGAGCTCGCGGGTCTGCTCGATGAACACACGGGCTCCTTGGTGCCCAAGTTCCGCGCGCTCCACGACTTGCTCCCAGAGCATCTGGGGGGCTCCTGGTCCCATCCCTTCTGTCGCGGCATCTGCGAGTGGGTCCACTCGCTGCTGCCATCCCACGAGGGCATCCCGGGTCCACGGCATCCAAACCTCCGAAGAGAAGGGTAGCGCATGAGGCCTTCAATCCGGGCAGCCGTCAGAGCACCCGTGCCAGATGAAGACCGTCGCGAACGGTCAAGAGCACGTTGTCGAGACGCGGATGGGCACGAAGCCGCTCATTGAGCAACCGGATGGCAACGGTGGTCTCTCGAAGGTCATCGTCCAGGGCCACCGCGCCGCTCCACAGCGCATTGTCAAATGCAAGCAGCCCGCCGGGGCGCATCATCGGCAGCAACGCATCCAAATAGTTCGGGTAGTTTTCCTTGTCGGCGTCCACGAATGCGAGGTCGAACGGGCCACGGAGTGTGGCCAACGAGTCCAGCCCCGGTCCTTCAAGCAGCGTGATCTTGTGGCCGTGCGGGTCGGCGGCGAAGTGACGGCGCGCGGCCTGGGCGTTTTCGGCATCCAGCTCACAAGTGACCAAAGTGCCGTCTTCGGGCAGCGCTTGGGCCATCGAGAGCGCCGAGTATCCAGTAAACGTGCCCACTTCTACAATGCGGCGTGCGCCCGAGAGCGACACGAGCAAGCGCAGCAGCCCACCCTCCAGTCGGCCGGTCAGCATTCCGTGGTCCTCGCGATGGTCACGGGTCCAGGCTTCCACCTGCCGGAGGTTTGCCGACTGGGGCGTGCTGTGGGCAAAAGCGTAGTCATGGACTTCGAGGGGTATGATGGACATGCAGACTCCTTCAGGGGGCCTTGGGCGGCGAAGCGTCGCGGGCGCTCACCGCGGTCTGTGGATGGTCCGCAAAGACCGCATCCACGCCCAGCGCATAGAAGCGTTGCAGCTCGGCTTCGGGGGTGGGATCGGAGGATGATCGCTCCGAGACTTCGTTGCGGAATGTATAGACGTGTACCTGCAGGCCTGCCGCATGGGCATCCGTGACCAGGGAGGTCACGCTCCCGTAGGTCTCATCCGCCTCCAGCGGCCAGATGTGCTGCTTGTGCACACCAATCGCGTGGGCGTACGTGGCGATCTCAGCGAGCCCATCGGGCGTGAGCATCGACCTATAGGGGGCTCCAACATCAGCTGGAGACGCATCGAGATCCCCCACGAGCTGGACCAGCCGCAGGTCGGTCTTTGCGTTCAGCGTGCGCAGTGCACCCACCTCGAAGCACTGAACCCAAAGCTGGTCGTGCGGGTACCGGGCCGACTCGATGGCCGCCAAAAACGGCGGAATGGGATCGAGCCCCCGTGCTTGAAGGTGCGCGACATGCTTCAGCTCTGGCACGAGTGGGACTGGAGCGGGCTGCTCGAGTGCCCACGCCAGAAGCTGTGGCCAGGTGACCAGACCATATCGACCATCGTGTGCGGTACTGCGATCGGCCCGCGGCTCCCGTGCGCGTAGGGTCTGCACCTCGGCCAGCGTAAATTGGTCGGAGAACCAACCGGTCACCGAGCGCCCCTCGAGGTCACGGGTTTGCTGGCGTTCGGTGAAGCGCGCTGCCACGTCGGTGGAGCGCGCGAGGTCGAGATCGTGGCGGGCAATAAGGTGACCATCTGCCGTGACCACCAGATCCGGCTCGATGGCATCCGCACCCTCGGCAAGGCCCAGCTTGTAGGCCTCCATGGTGTGCTCAGGCCGGGAACCACTGGCCCCCCGATGGGCGATCACAGTGGGCGTATCGCCAGCCAGGACCGTGAGGAAGAGCACTGCAGACCACATGGCGCCGACCTCCATCGAGCGGTTGCAGGAGTGTAAGGCCACGCCGGAATCAGTGCCGGCCCGTCACATAGATGGCGCGCCGCGAGGATCAGTCGGCGCCCAGGTCGATCCAGTCGAGCGCCCGGCGGTCGGCCGACTCCACCTGGACCGACACCCCGGAGGCCCCCCAGATCCCAAGCACACCCGACATCACTTCGGGCGCATACGACTCGATGGGCAACGCTACGCCGAACACGGAAATGTCGATGATCTCATCGCCCGGCTTCACACCCTGACGGTCAAAGAGGCCCCCAGGCTGCACCGAGAGGACAGCGAGCCCGTCGTCGGTCAGGCCGAGGGTCGCACCCAGGGCGCGGAGGCTGTCGTCATCGCCCACCACAAGCTCCACCTCAGCCGACTCTCCCACACCAAGGGTCAGGTGCTCTCGAACGTGCGCGTAGGGAAGCACAAAGACGTCCCAGTCCCCAGGAAGCACCGGATTCTGGGTGCGCCCACACCCCACTGCCTGCGCGTAGCCCACCTCGTAGCGCGACCCATCGTGCAGGATGAACGCCGTGAGGTCATCGAGTTCATCGCCCGTCAGGCCATCGACGCAGACCACCTTCAGAGCGCTCCCATCGCGCACATCCACACCCCCCACATCGCGAAATTCCCCCTCGGCAAGCTCTGGGACCGGCACTGCCACCCGCAGCTTGTCGTCGGGTCGATCGGTCTCCCGAGACTGGACTTCCAGCACCCAGTCTCCCGGTGCCAGCCCCTGCACCTCGAAGCGACGGCGCTTTTCGTCACAGGTGCCCCGGACCCGTCCAATGGCCCCGATGGAGCCGAGATCGGACAGCTCGGCCGCCACACGCTCTGCCACCACCGAGCAGCCCTGCGACGCACCCTCCTCAGGCAGCAGCGAGCCTTCCACACCCGTGCCCAGGTCCAGCTCGACATAGACGTCTTCGGCATCGTCTGGAACCGTCACGCTGCGGCCCAGGCCGCGCACCACCGCCTCCGAGTATGGGCAGTAGCAGAGGTCGGCCTGCAACCGCTCCGGGGAGACACCCGCCGGCGAAGCCTGACAGGCCGCCTCCAAGCTGACCGACCAACTGGGCATACACGAGAGGTCGCCGGGGCACGGCGTGGGCGTTCCATCCCGATCGACACAATGCACATAGACCGTGCGTGCAGGCTTCAGAGCGACAGTGAGCGCAACCGGTTCAACATTCAGCTCCAGCGGATCATCGACCGCAGCACGCACGCCACAGCTTGGATAGCGCACCGAACCCACCCGGTAGCCGGGCGCATAGACCTCCGCGCCCCCGCCGCGACAGTTCCAGGCGACGGTCGGCGGATCGGTGGCATGCGAAACACGCAGCTGGGGCCGCAGCCACCGCAGCAGTCCATCTGCGCCCGTGGTCTCCCCCCGCACCTCGACTGGCTGCGAGCTCCAGGCATCCCGGATGGGCTCCCCATCGACCGCGTCCACCACGCGGAGGACGAGCTCCTGGACCGGCGCGATGGGCACGAGCACGGGGCCCTCGATGGGCAGCGGACGCACCCAACCCACCTGGCGACCATCCAGCCGCAGGAGCAACATGCGCACGTTGTGACAGGGGATCTCGCCAAAGTCCAGCGTCTCTCCCGGTGCGATGGTGCCCAAGAGCACGGGGTCATCGGTTGGGGGCTCAAGCACAGCATGAACCTCGAGTCGATCGGGCAGGGGCAGTCCCTCGGGAAGCGGAGGATGCAGCGCGTCAGGCACCCCGTCGAGCGCGTAGATCGAGGCACCAACGATGGGAAGCGCGCACCCCGGCTCGGGCCACTCTGCGGGAATGGCTCGCCGCGGCAACACACGCTCGTCTACCGTGGACACCGGCGAGACGCGGGCCGGCTCTCCGCGGAGCAGCGACCACACCCAGACCGGCGTGCCCACGCACATCGCCACGAAGCACCCGATCAGTGCGGCAGGCATCCAGCGATGGCGAGCTCGGGACCCGAAGAAAGACACGAACCGCCGCTCCTGCAAGCTGACCACACGACTTCGACCGCCCCCGAGACTATCGCGCCAACCCCATCGAGCGCACTCACCACATCGAATGCACCACCCAGCCAACGGTGTGGAAGCCGTTGTTGTGGCACGCCGTCTCATGATAGTGTATAAATGACACAAACAAAAGTTCTACCGCCGAAGGAGTCTTTATGTTTGCTGAGCGAGCCCACGGTGCCTTTCTTGGACTGGCCCTTGGCGATGCGTATGGAAAGTCCCTGGAGTTCATCTCGGGACCACGCGTGCGCAGCCAACCCGTGCCCATTCCCTCTGCCGCGTTCATGTGGACCGACGACACCCACATGGCGCTGTACCTGGTCGAAGCACTCGATTCTCTCCAGCCAGGAGACCTCACGAGCTTCTCCGAGGATGCATTCGGGTCGGCGGTCGGGTCGGCCTTTGTGCGCTGGGCACAGGATCCCCTCACGCCCACCACAGCACCGGGCAACACCTGTCTTGCCGGCGCCGCAAACTTTGCCCGCACCGGCAACTGGCGCACCTCCGGCATCCGACAGAGCGATGGGTGCGGCGCGGTGATGCGGGTCGTGCCACTGCCCATTGTCTTCCATGGCACGGCGCTCGCTGCCGCCGCCCGGGTCCAGGCCCTGGTCACCCACGCACACGACAACGCCCCAGCCACCGCCATCGCCGCCTGCTTGCTCCTCCGGGATCTGCTTGATGGTGCTTGGATTGATGCCGAGTGGGTCGCCCGCACCCTCGACCGTCTCCCAGCCCTCTCCGCCGATACGCCCGCCTTGGTCGGTGCGCTTCGTGCTGCCGTACATCAAGCCGCGCGACCCACCCTGGACTGGCTGGATGAAGCCGACATCCCCGACGGCGATGGTGGCTGGCGGTCGCCGAGCGCGCTGGGACTGGCCCTCGTGGCCGCCCTCCGGTGGACGGACAATCCCCGACTCGCGATCGAAAAAGCAGCGCGCATCAATGGGGACAGCGACAGTGTTGCCTGCCTCGCTGGCATGTTCCTAGGCGCTGCTCACGGCGCTGCCGGCCTGCCTGCCGACTGGCTCGAAGGACTCCCCGAGGCCGCAGCCATCCGGGCGGCGACCCACCGACTGCTGGCCCTCGCGTCCCAGTCGACCGACCCCATCCCCCCACGCCACCTCCAGGCACGAACCAGTGAGACCGACCCGATCGAGGTTGCATGGCTGCCCATCGAGCCGGGGCATCGAGGGGGTCGCCTCGGGCTCACCTTCGCCCCCGGCAAGCATGCTTCGTCCACCCTTGGTCGGCCCTGGGCGCGAGATCTTCCCCGAGACCTCGCTCGCATGCGGCATGACTTGGGGGTGGACGTCCTCGTCAGCCTGGTCGAAGACGAAGAGCTCGAGTGGATGAAGATTCCCACATTGGTACCGGAGGCTGAGGCCTGTGGCATCGCCGTGATTCGCCACGCGGTGGTGGACGGCAGCGTGCCCGAGCCCGCCCCCGCCGCCCACACCGTACACACGGCGTTGAGCCTCGCCCGAAGTGGCCGCTCGGTGGTCTTCCACTGTCGCGGAGGGCTGGGGCGCGCCGGCACATTCGCCGCCCTGGCACTCCGACAGCTCGGCCTGTCTGCTGAGGATGCGATGCAAACCGTCCGTTCCGTCCGCCCAGGTGCCATCGAAAACCACCGTCAGGAGCGGTTCATTAGCACTTCATGATAGGCCATACACCGAAGGGAGGGCACGACTCGCTGTGAAGCGGATACGCTCTCAGGTGCGCCCCACGGGAGGCATCCTGCTTACCAAGCTGCCGGCACCCGACGACGTCGTCGTCCACGTTCACACACGAGCGCACGGCAGTCTGGGCATCATCTCCCGACGCGATCTCGATGCCCGCATCAACCAGGGCGACGTCTCGGCCGACGATGTCTTCTGGTTTCCGGGAATGGTGGAATGGGGAGAGGTTCGGTACCATCCGGAGCTCTTCGCCGACCTGCTTCCGGCCCCACCATCCATCTCCGGGCTTCCCCAGCTGCCCGAGCGTTCCCCCGGCCCGTTGCCCCAGCTCAAGCCCTCCCATACCATCGACTACACCAACCTGGTCAATCCCTCCAGCGACGCGGTCGTGCCCCCCGAGGCCGATGCTCTGGTGCCCACCGACACCGAACAGCACTACACGCACACCATCACCGTCGACCCCGCACTGCCCATCGTGCAGAGCTACACCGCGCAGACCGAACGCGACCGCCACGCAGACCACATCTTCGCCACCCTGATGCAAGCCACGTTCGACCATCGCGATGCCCACGAGTTCGCCAGCTGTATCGACGAAGTCTTCCTCGGTGCCGTGATCACAGCTGCGCTCGATGCCGGCCGTTCCCTCTCCGACATCTCCAGCGACGGCACCCATCACTTCCTGCGGTTCGTCCACCCCGACAACGCCAGCCATGTGATCTTTCGGGTCACCCATCTCACGGGCAACCTCACCACCAGTCGCGTACAAGGCCACAGGGCCAGCGTGGTGATTGGCTACGGCGAGCGGTCGGCAGACTTTGCCACCATCTGGGCCATCCTGGGAGAGCAAGAACGCTCTGGTCTGGTCTCCCCAGACACACCCGGCACATTCATCATCGACGGCGACGTGGCCACCCAATTCGTCTACGCGCAAGTTCGCCTGTACCTGAGCATCGACGACTATGTGAATGCCGACTGGTCGATCGACTACGCTCTCCTCCGAGAACACATCGACGCCTGTGTTCGTGCCCTGCGCATCCATCTCCATGGCCGCTTCGGTCGCCCTGAGTCTTCGTGCACGACCTGATCCGCAAATTCCCGGCCCATGCGTCGGCCAAAGACGGCCGGAACGAGCTCGTCATTGGTGAAGTGATCCGGGCGATGGCTCGGCTTGGCCATCCGTCGATCCTGTTTCGCATCCGCGAAGACCGGCAGGTCTTGAGCTTCCGGGCTGCGACCCACCCCACGATCACCACACTGCATGTCTTCATTGAACGGGTCGCCGGCAGCACGGTGCTCACGACCGCCATGTTCGGCAACCGCGTCTCGCTGCACGTGGTCGCAGAGCAGCGACTGCGTCTGGACAATCCCGCCGAGCTGCTTCGTGCCGCACGCATTCAGTGCGGACCGGCCTGGCAGCAAGGCGAAGTCCGAGTGGCGCAAGAGCAGTCCAGCACCATGGCCAGCATCCGCATCCACCTGGAGTCGGACCCGTTTGCCCAGTCTGCATCCAACGCTGCGGGGCGGCTCGCCGAGACCATGGCGTCGGCCATCGAGACTTTGTCGAACGCCCTGGATGCGCACGCTGCCGAACACGCTGCCGAACACGCTGCCGAACACGCTGCCGCGCACGCTACGGAACAAAGCACACCGGAAGATGCCGGAGCGTAAAGACGCGCGCTCAGCGCCGCTTCTTCTTGTTCCGCGCTTTCTTGTTCTTCGACTTGCCCTGCGCCTTGCTTCGCTTGTTGGACGGGTTGCGAAAGCCTGGCCGCGATGCCATGTCGGTGTCTCGCGTGAGCATGGAATGCAGACCGACTCGGGGGGTCTTTCCGCTGCTTACCGTCGTGCTGGTGTCGTTGGATTCGGCGGTGGCGGTGTCGGTGTCGGCTGCCTGCGGAGCCGACGGTTCTTCGGTGGTCATGGGTTCTCCTCGGGAACGCCGTGAGCTAAAGCGTCGGCGCGCCGATGGCCAGTCCCAGCAGCCACTCTGGACCGGAAAGAAACCAGACGCCCCGACCACCCATCCGCATCAGTCCCCACTTCGCGGTTCCGATTCAGCAAGCAGCATGCATCCACCGAGGTGGGCGAATCGGATGGCGGGCCGTCGGAGCGTCCGTCCACAACCACTGTCACGCGATCAGAGCTCCAGCGCTATTTCACGCAATTTCGCTGTTCACACCATGGGCCGCTCAGTCGCCGAAATAGTCCGCCAGGCGAGCCAGTCGGTCTTCCACCTCGGGAGAGACACCCACTGGTTCCACCACATCGTCTTCGGCGGACTGGCCTGGCCAGCCGGCCTCCACCCGCGACCAGAGGTCGGGAATCTCGTCGAGCAGCTGGCATCCCGGACTGAAGACCGGCCCGCCACGACGGGTGAGAAAGCGGGGCTGGATCAGGGCCAAGTGTCGCTTTGCACGCGTGATGGCCACATAGAGCAGGCGGCGCTCTTCCTCAATTGCCGTGGGGTCTTCCAGTGCGAATCCGGAGGGAAAGGCGCCGTCGCCAAGCCCCACAACCACCACGGAGCGCCACTCGAGCCCCTTGGCACTGTGGATGGTGGACAGAGTCAGCAGAGCATCGTCCTCGGTCCGGGTCGCCTCACTCCGGCGCGGCGGGTCCAGGGCCAGCTCGCTCACCAGTCTGGGCACATCCTCGAAGCGCTCGGAGAGGGCCAGCAGAGACTCCAGTTCTCTCATCCGCTCGTCGGGGTCGTCGTAGTTGCGCACCAGGAAGGGACGCATCCCATCGATCGCCGTGGCCAGCGCTGCTGTGGGATCGCGCACCATCCCCCTCAGCTCGCCCACCAATGACTCAATCACATCGAGCTCCGGTGCACGGCGACGCGTCATGGAAGACAGCGGGCTCTGATCTCCAGTTGCCCGTGCATCGGCCACGCGCTGCGCCGTGGTGCGTCCGACGTTCTCGCACCACGGAAGCACCCGCAGCCACGCGAGCGAGTCCCGTGGGTTTACCGCCACGCGCAGAAGGGCGAGCACGTCTTTCACATGGGCTGCCTCGGTGAGGCGTAGGCCCCCGAACTTCTGGTAGGGGATGTTGGCACGCGAGAGAGCGAGCTCGATGGCATGGAGCTGGAACCCACTTCGAGCGAGCACGGCCTGGGCGGTGAGCGACACACCCTCTTCACGCAGGGACAAGACCCGCTCCACCACGTAGTCCGCCTGCCGATCGGCATCTTCGACTGCCACAAGCAGCGGCGTGGGTCCCTCCCCCACGCGACTCTCCAACGCCTTGTCGATGCCAGTGCGAAACGACTCGAGGACGCCATTGGCGAGCTTCAGCACGGGGGCCGTGCTGCGGTAGTTTTCCGTGAGGATGGTGGTGCTCGCAGCAGGGAAGATCTGATCGAAGTCGAGGATGTTGTCCACCGACGCCCCTCGAAATGCGTAGATGGACTGCGCTTCATCGCCCACCACCATCAGGTTGCCGTGCACCACCGAAAGCAGACACGCGATGCGGGCCTGCAGCTTGTTGACGTCTTGGTATTCGTCGACCAGCACGTGATGGCAGGCGCCCGCGATGTCTGCCCGCGCGAGCTTATCCTTGGCGAGAAGCTGGGCGAGGAACACGAGGAGGTCGTCGAAGTCCACAGCATCCTGGCGTGCCTTCAGCGCGGTGTACCCCTCGCGGATGGCTTCAATGTCGTGGATGTCCCGCCGGAATCGCGGGTGGTGGGCCGTCACCACCGCTTCGAGGGAACGGCCCGTATTGGTGGCACTCGAAAACATCGACAGGAGGGTGCGTGACTTGGGAAAGCGGCGTCTTCCGCGACCGCCGAGGCCCAGGCGACTCCGCACGATACCCACCATTTCCTCTGCATCGCCACGGTCCAATACCGTGAACTGGGGCGTGCGCCCGACCCGCTCGGCGTGGCGTCGCAACGTGCGATGGGCAAACGAGTGGAAGGTGCCCCCACGCACCCCATGGGCCCGAGCCCCCACCTGTCGGCTGGCTCGCTGCAACATTTCACGTGCGGCGCGCCGCGTAAACGTGAGCAACACGATTCCCGAAGGCGGCACGCCCTGATCGATCAGCCATGCCACTCGGTGCACCAGAGTTCGAGTCTTGCCCGTCCCAGCGCCCGCAATCACCCGATGAGCACCCTCGGGAGCACAGGTGGCCTGCTGCTGGGCAGAGTTGAGTGCGGACAGATCCATGGGGTGTCCCTGAGGTCGGTCTTCCGGTCGCCGCGCGCCTCCGGAGTGGAGGCTCGACAACGGCACCGCTACAGTACGGTGGTCTCGGCGCAGCGAAGCGGACGGCGCTCGGCACTGTCGAGCGGACCAGAGAAGTCCCGCAGACAAAGGATTTCAGTGTTCTTCGTAACGATGAAGGAGCCGCCATAGGAGCCGTCGGGCATGGTGGAGGCGACCGAGCACTTGCCCACCGCCACCTGCGATACCTCAAGCCACTCCACATCGAAGCCACTTTCCCCACTGCCGTCTTCGCAGACCACCTCGGCCGACAGCGCAAGAGGCACACGCACACGCACGTGGAATCGCTTGGGCTCAAGCTCCTGGTCGGACGGCATCGGCAGCGAAACCTCTCGACGGTTGGTCCGTTCCGAACAGCGAAGGGTCTCGTGAAAGTTGTAGCGACAGATGAGGTCGAGCGTGCGATCGAGCTCAAGCGTGACGGTGGCTGTGCTGCCATCCCGGAGCCCCGCACTCACCACACAGCGGGTGGGATTTGACTGCATGATGGCCGCTCGGAATCGACTGGGACCACGCATCGACAGCCCGTTTGTGCATCGAAGCTGTACCGACTCAGCGAGCGGTACCTCTACGAACAAGTCGTGTTCACCCCGTGTGCCTGCTGGGCGGGGCCAAGGCGGCGGACCTGCGAGCGGCTCGGGCTCGACCGACGGGGGCGCCATGTCTGCGGCCGTCGGTGCGGCCTCAGTGGGCACCACCTCCACATCCATCTCGGCCACGACATCTTCAGCCGCGACGCTTTCCTCCTGGGCGGCTTCGTCCGTCGCCGGTGCGTCTGCGGGGTCTGCATCTGCGGTGGCTCCATCGAGTGGCTCCACCTCCGCGCCGACTTCCGCATCGGCAACGGCGTCTGCCGCATCGAGATCTTCCGCTTGCTCGGCGTCTGCAGTGCCGTCGGCGTCTTCTGCCTCCGGATCGGCATCCTCCGCGGTCGGTTCTCCGTCGTCGTCCTCGAGCGGAGCCTCCTCCGCGGCGGGGTCGAGCGCATCGACCTCTTCGCCATCCGCGAGCTCATCACGCTCAGGATCTTCAGCGTCCACCTCGTCGCCCTTGGGAGCCGTGGCTGCAACCACCACATCCTCTCCATCCGGGTTCACATCCGAAGTGGCTTTCGGTGGTGTTGGCCCTGAAGGCCGCGGTCCACTGGATGCGGTCTGCGCACCACCACCACCCCCACCTTCACCTTCACC
>CAJWOS010000042.1 GCA_913044235.1 uncultured Pseudomonadota bacterium | reverse complement strand
GTGAACTTCAAGCTCCGCGACTGGCTGTTCTCCCGCCAGCGCTACTGGGGCGAGCCCTTCCCGATGGCACACCTCGAAGACGGCACCGTCGTTCCGGTGTCCTACGACGACCTGCCCGTCGAGCTGCCCCCCGTCGATGCCTACAAGCCCACCGCTGACGGCCAGCCCCCTCTGGCCCGTGCCGGCGACTGGCTCCAGACCACCATCGACGGCAAGCCGGCCATTCGCGAGACCAACACCATGCCCCAGTGGGCAGGCTCGTGCTGGTATTACCTGCGCTACATGGACCCCCACAACACCAAGCTGCCCTTCAGCCCCGAGTCGGTGTCCTTCTGGAAGAACGTGGATCTCTACATCGGCGGGGTCGAGCATGCGGTGCTGCACCTGCTGTACGCACGCTTCTGGCACAAGGTGCTCTACGACTGCGGACTGGTCCCCACCAAGGAACCCTTCCAGAAGCTGTTCAACCAGGGAATGATCCTGGCCTATGCATACCGGGAGACCTCCGGGAAGTACCACAACCCGAGCACGGTCGAGCAGCGCGCCGACCACCCGACCACGCTCACCTCCGCCTGGTCCGGCAAGAGCGTCGAGACGGACTGGTACATCAAGGGCACCGACACTCCGGTCGAGTGCAAGATCGGCAAGATGGGCAAGTCTCTGAACAACTCGGTCGATCCGATGGAGATCATCGAGCGCTTCGGCGCCGACACCCTGCGCGTCTACGAGATGTTCATGGGTCCGCTCGAGCAGGTGAAGCCCTGGCAGACCAGTGGCTGCGACGGCATCCTGCGGTTCCTGTCGCGGGTCTGGCGCCTCTTCATCAACGAAGACACCGACGAGCTCCGCTCCTTCTCCAAGACCAGCAAGCCGGTCCGCAAGGCTCTGCACGTGGCCATTCGCGAGACCACCGAGGGACTGGAGCAGCTCAAGCTCAACACGCCCATCGCCAAGATGATGGAGTTCGTGAACACCTGCAGCGGCACGCTTCCAGCCCGCGAAGAAGCCGAAGCCTTCGTCCTCATCCTCTCGCCCTTCGCACCCCACCTGGCCGAAGAGCTGTGGGAGCGCCTGGGCCACACCGACACGCTCGCCTTCGAGCCGTGGCCGGTGTTCGATCCCCAAGCCCTCGTCGACGACGAGATCACGATTGTGATCCAGGTCCGCGGCAAGCTCCGGGGTCGTCTGCAGGTGTCGCGAGACACTCCCAAGCCCGAGATTCTCGCGGCGGCAAGAGCGCTTGAGGGCGTGGCCAAGTTCCTCGACGGCCAGACCATCCGCAAGGAGATCTACGTTCCTGGGCGCCTGGTCAACTTTGTAATCTGACCTTTTTGGGTCACACCCGTCCCCAGCCGGTTGCTCATTGCACCAAATTTCATGGTCAGAACGAAAGGCTTGACCCGGCAAGCGTAGCTGATTTGAGTCACTATTTTCGTATCATCCGCGATACATTCGCGCCGAATGATACGCCACGCAGTCGGCGCCTGATCTCCATCCACCACAGCCCCCGACCAGGGTGGACCTCCTTTTTGCGGGTCCGATCGCTGATGACCGCTGGGAGAGCCAGCTGCACCACGGTTGCCAAACGAGCTTCCTGATCGACTCTCCTGGCCAGATGGGTTGGGTCTGAAACCCATCCGGAGGCGAACACCTGCCGCTGAGACCACGCCATTTTCCGGCCATCCGCAGAGGATCCACCGCCCAGGTCGCCCAGCACCCAAGGGCTGGCACGGAACCTGCAAATCCGGTCTTCCACATGAAGCCCGGAGCCCGAATGTCCAGCAAGCCGAATTCTTCTTCCGTCGCGACCCATCCCATGGATGTCGCGACCGCCTCGACCGAGTCGCTCGTCCTCGCCCACCTTCCCCTGATCCGAACCATCGCGAGCCGGCTGCATCGCCGGCTGCCTCCCACCGTTGAGCTGGGTGAGCTGGTCAATACCGGCGTGCTCGGACTGCTCGATGCGAGAGACCGCTTCGATGACAGCAAAGGCGTGCCGTTCCGGGCCTACGCCGAGATGCGCATCCGGGGTCAGATGCTCGATGCTCTCCGCGCAGACGACCTCGTGCCGCGATCCGTCCGTCGCAAGCACAACCGCCTTCAGCGCGAACGCTCCGCCCTACACCAGCGACTTGGACGGTTGCCGACCCGTGCCGAAGTTCGTCAACAACTCGATCTGGCACCGAAAAAGTTCGACGCGTTTGTGGCCGACGCCCTGATCGCTCCCGTGGCGAGTCTCGACACCAGTACGACCGACGATGGCGCCAATCTCCTCGTCGAGAGCATCTCCCACGGCGACCCCAACGCCGAGGACTCTTTCGGCGACCGACAAGTTCGTACTGCCATCCACACGGCCATCGACACGCTGCCCGACAACGAACGCTTTGCAGTGGTCGAGTACTACCTCGAGCGTCGCACACTCAAGTCTATCGGCGCAGAGCTGGGCGTGACCGAGTCACGGGCGTGCCAGCTTCGCGGCCAAGGCGTGAAGCGACTCCGGTTTCGTCTTCGGGACATTCGAGGCTGAACCCAGCGCGGTCACTTCGAGACCGGCTGCGACGCGCGCGGGGCCTCACCACCTGTGACCCAGTGCATGACCCGACTCTTCGCAGCCACCAGGTCTTCCACGATCACATACAGAGCAGGCACAAGCAGCAGCACGATGATGGTTGCGAACAGCACGCCAAAGCCCAGCGAGATCGCCATCGGGATCAAGAACCGAGCCTGTGGACTCGTCTCGCGAATCATCGGCATCAGTCCGAAGAATGTGGTGAGTGACGTGAGCAGGATCGGCCGCATTCGCCGCCGTCCGGCACGCACCACCGCCTCTACTGCTCCCAGGCCTTCCCGACGGTATTCATTGGCCGAGTCGATCAGCACGAGGGAGTCATTCACGACCACCCCGGACAACGCGATGATTCCCATCATCGAGATCACCGACAACTCGTAGCCCATCACATAGTGCCCACCCACGGCACCCACGATGCCGAACGGAATCGCCGACATGATGATGACCGGCTGGATGTAGCTCTTGAATGGGATGGCGAGCAGTGCATACATCACAAACAGCGCCACCAGGAAGTTGCTGCCGAGACTCCCCAGCGACTCTGCCTGGTCGCGCTGCTCCCCAACCAGCTCCACTTCCAGGCCTGGATACTGCCCCAGCAACTCGGGAAAGACCGACGCGCCGAGGTCGGACACCACATTCTGCGACGACCGGGCCGAGGCGGCGAGCTCCGCGCGCACATTCACAATCCGCTGCCCACTCTCACGCTCAATCGTTGTGGGCGCCCGCGAGCGCTCGAACCTCGCCACACTGCCCAGGGGCACGAACCCACCTGTGGGAGTCTTGATTCGGAGCTGTTCAACATCGAACTCACTGCCCCGCTCCGACTCCGGCAGGCGCACCATCACCCGCAGCTCGTTCCGGCCGCGCTGCTCTCGGAGTGCCTCGCTGCCGAAGAAGCTCGCCCGCAGCTGCCGGGCGACGTCGGTGGCCGTAAGCCCGAGGGTGCGAGCATTCGGGAGAAGCGTGAAGTCCAGCTGTGGCTTTCCAGACGCGTAGGTGTTCTCCACCTCCTTCAAGTCGGCGTATCCGCGCAGCACATCGGCCACGCGACCCGACGCTTGGGCCAGCACATTTGGATCGGAGTGCGACAACTGCACGTCGACCGCTGCTCCCGCTCCCGGGCCGGCCGACGAGATGAACGACAGAGCATCGACTCCAGCCAGTGGGGGCACACGCGCTTGCCAGTCATCCGCGAACTCCTTCGCGGTGAAGGAGCGCTGAGAGGTCGCTACGAGCTCCACCGCGATGCTGAGCAGGTGGGCGCCGGACTCCAGCTGGCCCCCACCAGGGCCGCCGCCCGACTGCGCCTCTCCCACGTAGGTCATGACGCCCTGCACCGCTTCGGGCCCACCGAACGCCGCAATCGTCTGATCCAGCTCGCGCTCCAGCACACCTCGGACCCGCAGCGCCGCCGCTTCGGGCGAGCCATACGGCAGCCGCACATTGACCGACACATTGTTCGCCTCGAGCTTCGGAAAGAACGCGAACGGAACGATCTGCGCCTGCAGCAAGCCAATGGTGAAGATCAGCGACGCGGTCGCCAAAGCAAGCGTGGTGTACCGCGCCGCCACCAGAGCGCGCACGAGGTCATGGTACGGCCCATCGGTGAACCTCTGCAGGCGCTCGGCAAACCACTTGCGAACGGGCGCATGGGTGCGGCTCACCGCCCACTGGAGGCCTTTGACGAGTCGGCTCGGGTTCGGATTGGGTGCATGGCCGAGGTGTGCCGGCAGGATGAAGAACCCCTCCAGCAGGCTGAACAGAAGAACGGAAATCACGATGACCGGGATGATTCCGAAGATCTTCCCCATAAATCCGGGCACAAAGAGCAAGGGAGCAAACGCTGCCACGCTGGTCAAGACCGCGAAGGTGACGGGAATCGACATTTGCCGAGCGCCCTCGATTGAGGCCTCGATCCGAGATCGCCCCTGCTGCTCCAGCTCGTAGATGTTCTCCCCCACCACGATCGCATCATCGACCACCAGTCCGAGCACCACAATGAGCGCAAACAGGCTCACCATGTTGATCGACACCCCCCACATCGGCGCCAGGATGAAGGCGCCTGCGAACGACAGCGGGATGCCAAGTGCCACCCAGAAGGCGAGCCGAAGATCGAGGAAGAGTGCCAGCACCAGCACCACCAGTGCAAGGCCCATCACACCGTTGCGCACGAGCAGGCTGATCCGCTCGTCGAGCATCACGGAGTCGTCCTTCCAGATGTTCACGGCCACCGTCGAGGGCACTTCCGCACGGAGGACCTCTGCCAGGTCTCGAGCCGCCTGCGCCACACTGGCGGGCGTCTCGTCTCCCACCCGGTAGGCGGTCAGTCGGACTGCTGGATTGCCTTCGAAGAAGTAGGCGAGATCGATGTCCTGGTATGCATCGCGGATCGTCGCGATGTCCGACAGCAGCACCTTGCCGCCCGAGGCGGTGCCCCGGACCACAATGTCGGCGAAATCCTGGGCGGTTCGCTTGCGGTCCGAGACCCGCACCAGAAACTCCCCACCGCGGCTCTCGACCTCCCCGCCCGGCAGCTCCAGTGACGCCAGCGTGATCTGGCGTGAGACATCGTCGAGAGACAGACCCATCGCTTCGAGCTGCGCTCGCGAGACCTCGATGGACACCTCGAGGGGTGGCACGCCGAACAGCTCCGCCTGGGTGACCCGCTCGTCGGCCAAGAGCCGGCGCCGAACATCTTCGGCCAGCTCGTGGAGTGACGAGAGACTCTGATCCCCCGACAGGACCAGGCTCACCACCTCGCGGCGTCCCGATGCCAGCGAGACCATCGGCTTCTCAGCGTCTTCCGGGAAGGTGGCGATTCGGTCCACCGCGGCTTTGACGTCGGCCAGAATTGCATTGTTGTCTTCGCCGAGCATCAGCTCGACGGCGACGGTTCCGATCCCTTCGGCCGCCGACGAGCTCACGCGCTTGACCCCATTGAGCCCGCGCACTTCCTCTTCAATCGCCAGGATGATTCCCTGCTCAACCTCGTTGGGGCTCGCGCCCGGGTACGGGACAGCGACAGTCACCAAGTCGAGCTCGAAGTCGGGAAAGACCTCTTGCTTGATGCTGAGAACTCCGGCGAGTCCAAGCATCAACACTACGACCATCAGTAGGTTTGCCGCCACCGTATTGCGAGCCATCCAGCTGATCGGACCAGTCAGCAGCTCGGTCGACAGTCGCACACCACCATCGGGCTTTGACATCCGCTCCTCCTAACCGTTGTCGTCGACGGACTGAACGGAAACCCGCTGTCCGACGAGCGGATTGGACATCGACGACACCACCACCTGGTCTCCCACCGAAACCCCTTCCCGCAAGACAACCGACTCGGGCAGCGACCATGCCACCGTGACCGTGCGGCGCTGCAGGGTGGACTCGTCGTCGACCACCCAGACCGTGTCGCCTTCGGAGAGTGCCGTGCGCGGAAGTCGAAACGACGCGCCCAGTCCCGCGCCCCGAAGCTCAACCGAGACAAAAGCCCCCGGCAGCAGCGGCAGACTCCCCAACGATGGATCCAAGGATCCGGGAATGTCTACCGTGAGCTGGGCGGTGCGGGTCTGGGGATCCAGCTGCCCCGAGATGCCAATCACCTCACCTTCGCGCACGATCTGCGAGCCGTCGGCAAGGTCTTGCGTGACGGTGGCCGCGCTGCCCTGTTCGGACAGCCGACCCATCGCATCGGGTTGACCGGCCAGCTCCACGACATCGAGCTGGTCGACCGGGACCGAGACCGTGACCCGGGCATCCGCAGATCCCACCAGCGTGGCAACGGGCGAGCCAACGGCGACGACCTGTCCCAAATCTACAAATTCCTCGACCACCACAGAGTCGAAGGGGGCCACCAATCGCGTGCGTCCCACATCCATCCGGGCCCGCTCGAGGTTGGCCTCTGCCGTGAGCACCGCCGCCTGTGCGACGGCAAGCTGGGGCTTGCGAAGCGCGAGGTCCGGGTCCCGTCCATGCCGATCCGACGGCGCCAGCAGCTCCCACTCTCGTGCCGCCACCTTGGAGCGGCCCTCTTCCAATCGCTGCTCCAGTCTCGCCGTCTCGAGGGCTTGCTCGGCCGAACGCAGCGCAGCCACGAAGTTTGTGCTGTCCACGCGGGCCATCAGCTCGCCCTGCCGAAACCGACCGCCCGGAACCATCTTGGGCGAGACTTGGTTGAGGCGTCCACCCACCTCCGGCAGCACGGTGACCTGCTGCGATGGCACCACGGTCCCGGTGGCCACGATTGTGGCTGGCCCGTTGTCGGCAGCTACGCTCAGCACCTCGACGGGCAGCACGCTCTCTTCGGGTGGTACCGACTCGGCACCGCCCGTCGACATCACGAGCACGACCACCGTACCGACCGCAGCGATGAGAATCACCACGGGAAGGATCACGATTCGGACGTACCAGGGAACAGAGTAGGCGACGGCTTCGAGGGCGAGACCCTGCCGCTCAGACGGACTCATTGGACTTCTCCGGTGGCAGCTAGAGTCTGCGTCCACGGGCCCCCGAGGGCGTCGTGGAGGACGATTCGTGCAGCGATGCGGGTGCGCTCGGCATTGAGCAGAGACAGCTCAGCGCTCTGCCACGCAGACTGGGTGGTGAGGACGGTCGTGAGATCGGTGAGACCGTTGATGTACCGCTCACGGGCATCTTCGTGCGCGAGCTGGGCGGCTTCTCGACGCACCCGATTGGCCTCGAGCTCCGCCTCCGACTGATCTTCGAACAGCAGTGCATCTTCGACTTCTTGCACGGCAACCAGCACCACCCGGCGGGCCGACTCCACCGCAGCACGCTCACCAGCCGCAGCAGCCTTGCCCTGGCTGTAGACCCGCCCACCGTTGAACAGCGGAACCGAGGCATTGGCACCCACACCCCAGATGTCGGTCGAGTCCCACTCTCCCTGCGAGAAATACTGCCAGCCGGCGTTTGCCGACACCCCAAGTGTTGGGAGCGCATCCCGCCACATGCCCTTTCGATTCGCCACAGCCGAGTCGACCCGCGCCACTGCGGCGAGCACGTCGGGTCGGTTGCGAACGAGATCCGCCGGGCTGCCGATGCTGGGGGGAGGCGGAACGGTGGGCAGTCGGTCCGGGGCCGTCAAGCGGTCGGCCAGCTCAGCCGGGCGGGTGCCGAGCAACACCGCCAGTCGATAGGTCGTTCGGCGAATTCCGTGCTCGGCGGCGGGCAGGAGGGCCTGTGTGGTGGCCAACTGCTGGCGCTGCTGCAAGACCTCGAGTCCACTCGCCGAGCCTGCCTCGTAGCGCAACTGGACCACCTCCATCAGCTGCGTGTTCGCTTCGAGCTGCTGCCGCACCACGTCGAGACGGGCCTGCGCGAGGACCAGGTCGTACCACGCACCGGACACCGTGGTGGCGACGGTGAGCGCCATCGCATCGCGATCGCCCAGGCTCGCCTTCGCAGCATGCCGGCTCGCCTGCCAGCTCTGGACTTGATTGCCGAATATATCGAGGTTCCATGCCGCATTGAGTCGTGCCGCACCATTCCAGGTCACATCCGAGAGGTCGGCATCACCGCGCTCGATCTCGATGGTTTGGTAGAGGGGATTCAGCGCCACATCCGGTACCCCATCCCCATCCACATCCTGAAGGGTGTCCATTCCCACCAAGACGTCGACACTGCCTGAGCCGCCGAACCCGCCGAACTGGAATCCCAGCGCGTCGGTGGGCGAGCCGCTCACCGATGCATCAAACGACACCTGCGGCATCAGACCGGACAGCGCGGCTGAGCCGTTCATCCGCGCTTGCTCTGCCACTGCCACCTGTGCGGCCACGTCGGGGCTGTCTCGGAGGGCACGCGCAATGAGCGAGTCAAGGGCCGCATCGTTGAACGATCGCCACCAGGGTTCAGTCGAGACCGGGCCTGCTCGGTTGCTGGAAAATGCGGTCTGGCCGCCCAGCACATCACGTGCGATGTCGGCACCCGTACCGGCCGCCGACTGTGGAGTGATCCAAAGCAGTGCCAGCAGCCCGACTACGCCGGAGCACCAGCGACGAGGGCGTGTCATGAGGACTCCTCGACAGGGCGAATGCCCTGCCAGATCATTTCCGTGAGGGCATGGACATAGGAATGGTCGTCGCCCTCGAGCGACCGCTCGGGCAACATGTGCTGAAAGAACGCGCGGTTTCGAAGCGCGCCCAGCCAGGTGAGCGCAAGCATCTCTGATGAGACGGGTCGCATCCGACCCTCGGCAATGGCCCGGTCGAAGAAGGCCTGCATACCGTTCAGCGCGCGAATCGGCGGCACGACCTGTCCGGCTTCGTGGAGCTCACCGAGGATTTCCGCTCCACTCGCGCGCAACATCGCCACACAGGGCAGCTGCTCTTGAAAAAATGCCGTCACGATCAGTCCCTTCTCGACCAGCTGCTCGGCCAGCGGTCGCTCGTCGGGCATCCCCAGGAGCGCCTGCCACTGGGGATCGTCTTCGTCGGGCATCAGGGCACGGACCATCAAGGTCTTCTTCGTACCGAACCGCTTGAAGAGCGTGGCCTGGGAGACGCCCGCAGCCTCGGCGATCACCGTCGTGGACAGGCCTGGGCCATGCTCCAAGAACAAGGCCCGTGCCGTCTCAAGCAGCTCACGGTCGCTGAATTGGCGGGGTCGTACCATCGCGGGAAGCTCAGGATCCAATAGTAAGTAAGCGGTCACTTATGACTTGTCGTCGTCACCCAATCCGAGACGCTGTCAAGCTGCACTGGCTGAATTCGTTATAGAAAGTGAGTACACACTTACCTTAAACCCGCCCGTACGGTAGCCCTACGCGTTCGGTCAGCGCAGCCGTTTGGTCACCGTGATCGGCCGGCTCGATCCCACCAGACACCGAGCGGATACAGCCGCTTGCCCCGTTCGATTGGCCAGCCCCGGCGACCGTCTCCCCTCTCCCCGGAGTCCCGTTCATGTGGTGGCTCACTGCCGTTGCACTTGCTGCATCACCGCCTCTCGTTCATGTCGACCGCCAGGGTCGGATGCTGTACGTCCTCGACAATCAACGGGCAGTTCTCCACCAAGAGCCGATCGGGATCGGACGTGGCGGACTTGGCGAAAAGGTGAGCATGTCGGACTTCGTTACCCCCCTCGGGACGTTTACGGTCGATCTGGTTCTCGAGGATTCTGGCCAGCACAACGCAATCGCGCCCTCGCTGCGGGACCGCTGGACGGGAGACCCCACCTATGGCGCGCTCGTAGAACCGCAGAGCGGACTCACGACGCTCTACAGGAACATGTCCTCACTGGATTTCAATGGCGACCAGGCACCCGATCGGGCCTACGGCGTGGCATACGTCGGACTCGACTCGGCAAGCGCCATCACGGGCCCAAAGATGCGCCTGTTCCGCGGCACCCCGTACTGGTACTCCATCGCGCTGCACGGCACCCCATCCAGCGAGCAGCTTGGGCAGGCACGGTCCGGTGGATGCGTGCATGTATCGGCACCCCTCCTGCGTCGTCTCATCCGCGAAGGCACCCTGGCGGTGGGTCAGACGGTCCGGATTGCGGATGGCCCGCCCACGATCAAGTGAGGGACTCGCGAATCCCGGCCAACAATGCCGGCATGTCCACCTCGCTCCCGTCCGCCGAAAACATGTCGCCATCCTTCGTCGCCACGTGGAGTGTGGCGAGCGCGCCCAGCGATCCCCCTGTGGCATCGATCACTGCGTCCCATGGACCCGGCGCCGCGCGCACAAGCTCCCTCGCGCGAGCACCATCGGCCACCACCAGTGGCTGTGTGATCGGACTGGGCTCGAGGGCGCAAGCCAGCTGCACATGAAGCACCCGACCGCCCCGCCGAACCAGATCTTCCGCGACGGTCTGGCCCACGGGATCTCGGCCCCCCACCACCACGAACTGCCGGGATCGGAAGGGGGCCTCGGGCAGGGCCGCGCACACTTCCGCCACAAGAACCGACTCTTCGGGAATGTTGTCTTTTCCGTATGCGTCGCGGGGCGGAATCACCCGCACGCCAAGCGATTGCAGTCGCTCCAGCGAGGCCGTGAGGATGGCGTTGTGCATCGAGCCGTGCATGGTGGGCGCCACCAGCACCGCCGCCCGCCCTTGCTCCATCCGGCCGATGGCCGATGCCAATGTGGCCGTCAGTACCGTGTCGGCGATGCCTGCTGCGAGCTTGTTGATCGTGTTGTAGGTGGCGGGCGCGACCAAATAAGCATCAAATGGGCAGGCACCCGAGAGGTGTTCCGCTTGGGGCGACAGAGTGGTCACAACCGGAGTCAGCGATGCCCACTCGAGGGCGTCGGTCGTGACGTACCGAAGGGCCTGCGGGCTCGCAAAGACCGTGACTTGGGCCCCCTGGCGTCGCAGCGCTCGAATCGTGAGCGGCGCCTTGAAGGCCGCGATTCCCCCACAGACCAGCAGTGCGACCCGGCGACCGACCAAAGCATCGCCGCGGAGATCCACGGCGTGGTCATCGGCCAGCGGAACAGACCGGGGCGGTCCCAGCCACGGCTGGGCCAGCGGACGGGGCTGGAGATCATCGCGCGACATCAAGACCTCGGAAGGGATCGGAGCAAGCACTTGTGGGACCACGGCCGTCCGGGCCGACGCGAGACGACCATTCGGCCGAACCCGTCCCGTGAACGAGATCCGAAGGGTACAGCAGTGTGTACCGAGGGTCCATCATGCACCACCTCAACCCCCAGTCTTCCCCACCCCTGCGCACTTGCCCCTCAAGCCCGCACCTCGCCCGCAGCCGCGCCCGCCCATCCGTCGCCGACGGGGGCTTGGTGCACATCCACTCCGTTACGCTACGTTGCCGCATCCCAGTGGAGGTTCCATGGCGCGCTCCGGCGGTCGCCGTCGTCGGTCCGACTCCACCAGTCTGAACTGGTTGTTCGCTTTGGTCGGAACCTTCGGACTGGCCAGCTTCGGCTACGGGCTCTACCTCCAGCTCGGCCACACCGAGTCGCCGTCAAGCGAGTCGCCCATCGCAGCGGCATCGTCCACCGCTCCAAGCGCACCACCGCCACCGCCCGATGGGGCACCGGATGCCGTTCGGCCCGGCACGGTCGACCTCACTCGTCCTGCCCCAGCCGACACCACGGCACCCGCCACCGAAAACATCCAGTGCCCTGGCTGCGACATCGTCTTGATTACGGTCTGTTCGCTGCGAAAGGACTTTGTGTCCCTGTACGGCGAGCACCCCGGTCTCACACCCCACATCGACAGAATCGCCAACGGGGGCATCCACTTCGATCGCGCCTACTCCGCGTCGAACTTCACGCTCGCTGGACTGACCGCAGTCCTGACCGGCCGCTTTGGCAGCACCACCGGCGTGCTCGGTTGGGACAAAGGACTCACAGCCGGTGTGCCCACTCTCCCTGAGATCCTCGGCTACTACGGCTATATCACAGCCGGCTTCACCGTCGATGCCCCCTCGGGCTTCCGACCGGACTACGGCCTGGACCGTGGATTCCAGCACATGCGGGTCATCCCGCCTCCGCGCGAGACGCCCGACGGACGCTTCAAGGGCGGAGACAGCACGCCGCGTGGTGCTTCCGCCGACCCCGTGGTGGCCTGGATCGGAGAGCAGAGCACCGACCATCCGATGTTCGTGATGTTTCACTCCCGGACCGCCCACTTTCCATTCGTGAACGAGCCAGACACCGCTGGCGCCGACCCAACGGGCGTCTGGCAGGGGCTGTGGGACGCCGGACGGGTCTCCCTGAATGCGGGCTCCGGACAAGCCATGCCGGGAATGGCCGGGGGCACAAACCAAGAGGGAGTGGTCAAGATCGTCGGCGAAGACCCACTGCAAACCATCGTTCGGGCTGGGGGCACAGCCGCCGTCGACAGCTGGCGCGATCGCTACGCCGAGTCTGTTCAGCGCATGGACCTCGACATCAAGGCCGTCTGGACCGCCCTGGAAGCCCGTGGAAATCTCGATCGCACAATCGTGGTGCTCGTGGCCGATCACGGGGAGTCTCTCAACGATCATGGAGAGCTGCTCCATGGCGACGCCTACTGGGACAACGTGGTCAACGTTCCACTGGTGATGCGAGTGCCCGGAATCGAAGGTCGTGACGATGCCCAGCCCCAGCTGGTCAGCCATGTCGATCTCCTACCCACTTTGCTCGATCTGGTCGGCGCGGTGAAGCCGGTCGACATCGATGGCCGCTCGATGGTGCCGTTCTTGCGCGGCGAAGCCGACACAATCCGCGACATGGCCCTGATCGAAGGAGGCGTCGCTCGCCACGACACCTCACAGCTCAAGGGTGCGGTCATCACGCTCCCTTACACGCTGGTGCGACAGGATCGTGGCTGTGGTGGGTCGCCCAACCTCGATCCGGCCCGAGCCCCTGGAGAGCCCGCGACCTGCCTGTACGACCTCTCGACGGATCCCGGACAGACCACCAACATCGCTCGCCAGAACATGGCACTGGTGGATGCCTTGATGCAGCGATGGAAGCGTTTTCGGGAGGCCCGGGCACAGGAAGGAGCCCAGCTTGAGCTCGATCCCGCCTTCGTCGCCGAGCTTCGCGCGAATGGGTACAACTTCGAGTAGTTGAACGGGTGCCCGAACGACTGGATCTCGGTAGACTCCGTCTCCGCCCTCCGCCCCGGACCGCACCATGACGCTCTCTCTTCTCGACGCCGGACTCCGTACCGAAGTGGCCCAGCTCGCCCAGGAGGGTCGCGCCAAGCCCCCCGAGCGAGTCATCGTGGACTACAAGCCCGCCGAAGGTGCCCTCGGGCCCCGGTACAAGCTGGCCGGACGCCCCGACCAGTGGTGCATTCGCATGAACAGCAACAGCTACCTGTCGCTGTCGCACCACCCTGCTGTGATCCTGGCCGCCGACGCAGCGACCCACAAGTTCGGGGCCGGTCCCGGCGCAGTCCGCTTCATCGACGGCACCTTCCAGGCCCACGTCGACCTTGAGGAGCGCATCGCTGCATTCTGCGGCCGGCCCGCCGCAAAGATCTTCAACTCTGCCTACACCACCAACCTGGGCCTCGCGCTGGCGATCCAGAACAAAAAGACGTTCTGGGTGGGTGATGCGCTGAACCACAACTGCATCATCCGCGCGATGCGGATCGCACGGGTTCCGAGCCACCACAAGGCGATCTTCGCCCACAACGACATCGATCATCTCCGTCGCATCATGGAAAACGATATCCCCGATGGCATTGAGCGGGTGGTGGTGATCTTCGATGGTGTGTTCAGCATGCGCGGCGATCACGCACCGATCGGAGCGATCAATGCCGCCCTCGAGCCTCACCGGAAGCGCTTCAAGGAAGGACTGGTCACGGTGGTTGACGACAGCCACGGCATTGGTGCCTACGGAGCCACTGGTCGGGGTACCGAGGAGATCTGCGGCCACAACGTCGACATCATGGTGGGCACATTCGGCAAGGCCTTCGGCGTGAATGGTGGCTTCGTGGCCGCCAGTGAAGCGGTCGTGGAAGCCGTGCGCCAGAAGGCCGACACATACATCTACACCAATCCACTCTCCGTGGCCGACTGTGCCGCAGCGACCGCCGCGGTGGAGATTGCCGACTCTGAGGAGGGCCTCGCCCGACTGAAGAATGTCCGGGACCGAATCGCGCAGTTCCGCGGCGGACTCGACCGCTTGGGACTCGAATCGATTCCCGGCAAGCATCCTGTGGTGCCGCTGATGGTACGCAACACAGAGAAGACCACCCGAATGGTCGAAGCGTTCGGAGAGGCTGGTATTCTCGTGGTTGGACTCAACTTCCCTGTGGTCCCCGAGGGCGATCAGACGATCCGGTTCCAGATCAATGCCGCCCATACCGAAGCCGACATCGACGCGGTCTTGTCCGTTCTCGAGCGCATCCGCTGAGTTCCTGTGCCCGTCTACCGACTCCCGGAATCCCACGTCTTTCCGCCCGCCGACCATGCCGAGCCCAGCGGCCTGTTGGCGGTGGGCGGAGACCTCCATCCACGACGCATCGTGATGGCCTACGCACAAGGGATCTTCCCCTGGTACAGCGAAGGTGACCCGATCCTGTGGTTCTCCCCCGATCCCCGCTGTGTGCTGGAGCCGCAGTCTCTCCACCTGGGACGGAGCCTCAAGAAGCGCATCCGGCGGGGCGACTACGAGATCCGACTCGACACCGCATTCGAAGCGGTGATCCGAGAGTGTCGAGCAGCCGGTCGCCCCGGCCAGACCGGCACCTGGATCACCGACGACATGGAACGCGCCTACATCGAGCTCCACCGAATGGGCTTCGCACACTCGGCCGAAGCCTGGAAAGACGGGCAGCTCGTGGGCGGTCTATACGGCGTGGCCATCGGTCACGTCTTTTCCGGCGAGAGTATGTTCGCCCATGCGAGCGATGCCTCAAAGGTGGCCTTCGTGTGGCTGGTTCGCCAGCTCACCCTCTGGGGTTTCGACCTCATCGACTGCCAGATCGAGACCGACCATCTCCAACGGTTTGGTGCGCAACCCCTCTCCCGCGAAGCATTTCTCGAGCGCTTGAATGAGGGCCTGCAGCACCCTCGACAAGCGCACCCTTGGCGGTTCGACCCTCTCTTCCACCCGCTCTCCGCCGCCTGAACGGCACTGGCCTTCTCCGCACCACAGCGCCGCTGTGCTTCTCCTCGCGCGACACCGCCACCAGCGGTTAGTCGGCTGGGGTACGGGCGTCTGGGCATCTCACCTCGACCGCAGTCACCCACCGATCCGACGTTTCCCGCGTCTGGAGTACCGTTGCGCTTTTACTACACCCGCGAGCCCGGCGACGAAGGCCAGCTGCTCACCGAAGACGGCGATCCCCCCGGAACCGCCCTCTCATCGCTGCTCGCCGCGCAAGGCCCAATGTCCCATCGAGCTGTGCTCGAGCTTGTCTCCTACTTGGCCGACATCCTCACCATTTCTGAGGAAGATCGCGCCATTCATGGAGCCATCACTCCAAACGGTATCTTCATCGAAGACAGCGGCGCCGTGTCGATCGGAGGCTGGGAGCCCCGTCCGCGTCCCACGCGGGCGCCCGAAGGTCGTGCGGTCGGCTCCGCCACCGACATCTTCGGCATCGGCGAAGTCATGCTGTCGGCGATGACGGGTCGCCCGCTGGCAGAGGCCCCCCCAAACGATCGTGCAGTCTACGACGACTTTATCGTCAACCGCCTCGGCGAAGTCGACTGGGCCGCGATGGGCAACCGAAAGTGGGTGGGCGAGGTTCGTCACTTCTTGTGCGCCATGCTCGCCCACGGTCCGGAAGAGCGCCCACAAGCACTCGACATCGCAAACGTTCTCGGCGGTGTATCTGCCGTTGCACCCGGCGACGACCTCCCCGTATGGTCCGTTCTGGCCCTGAGCGCAGACCTGCCCGGCCCGCAGCTCGAGGAAGCGCCCGCGAAGCCACACTTGTTTGACGACCCGCTGCCCGGCCCAGCCGTGTTCGAGGAAGACCTCGGCGGGCCACAGATGCTCGGAGGCTCCGGCGTCAACGCGAACGCCGCGAATCGCCTCCGCAAAGCAGCAAGTGCCAAGGGTGAGAGCACCGCATTCTGGAGCCGCGACAAGATCGCCGCTCTCCTCGACGACGACGACGATGACGAGCCCGTTCGCCAGTCGTTCCAGGTGCCTGAAAGAGCCTCCGCACCGCCAAAGCCGCCGGCACCGCCCACACCGCCGATGCAGCCTCCGTTCGTACAGAGTTCCCAAGGCAGGGAACTCTTCAACGAGCCCACGCAGCGGAATCCCCCGGGCCCGCCAACCGCATCGTCGCCCGCGCCACCGCCGAGCACGCCGACCGCACAGTCCGGTCCACCGCCGCTGCCCCCGTCGCCATCCGAGGCGAGACCCGCTGCCCCGCCGCCCCCGCAGCAGCCGGTCATCCCACAGCAGCCGGCCATCCCACAGCAGCCGGCGATACCAAATCAGCCGACGATCAGCGGCCCCGTGGCTTCGCAATCGGCGGCGGCCAGCAGTGCATTCCAGACCGGTCCAATGCCGGTCCCTCCGGGGGACGGCAAGAAAGGCAAACCTCTGGCGCTCATCGTGGGTGGCGTATTGGCCTTGATCTTCGTCTGCCTCGGACTCCCTCTCGCCGGCGGCGGCATCTACTACATGGCGATGGAGCAGGCCGCGGAAGACCAACGAGCCGAAGCGGCACGCGTCGCTGAAGAGACCCGCAAGGCCGAAGAAGCACGGAAAGCAGAAGAGGAACGGAAAGCAGAAGAGGAGCGCAAGGCCGAAGAGGAGCGCAAGGCCGAAGAAGCGCGAAAGGCCGAAGAAGCGCGAAAGGCCAAGCAGAACCGGCAGTCCAGCAGCGCAGGTCGCCGCAGCTCCTCCTCTTCGCGACGCAACACGACCCCCAGCAACGCCTCGTCTTCCCGTCGCAGCGCCACACCCAGCAGCACCCCGAGCGCCAACCCGACCAGCAGCAGCTCCGCTGCAGCCTTCCCCGCCAACGTCAAGTTCGTGCATCAGGGGGTGGAGACCACCCTGCAATGTGGCGATGGACAGGAGCGCACCTTTGTGGGCACCACACGCCTCACCTTCCAGCAAGTGGCCACGTGCCGCGTGCTCGCCGACGGCAAGAAGACAGTGTTGACCGTGCAGAGAGGTGGAACCGCTTCATGTGCCGTGTCGGGAGACAAGCTGCGGTGCTCCGCTCCATGACGGTCCGCGACACCCGCCATGCCATGCAGGTGGCTGAGCAAGCCGCGCGTGCCGGGATGGCCGTGATTCAGCAGGCACTGACACCAACATCGAGACGACCAACCGACGCCGCGGACAGCGTTGCGTTCAAAGGTGCCGTGGACCTGGTCACCCAGACCGACCTCGCCGCGGAGGCTGCGGTCTGCGCAGTCCTCGAACAAATGACACCTGGAATCCCAGTCCTCGCGGAGGAACGCGGCGGCGCCACCCAAGCCACCACCCGGTGGATCGTCGATCCGCTCGATGGGACCACCAACTTCGTACATGGATTCCCCCACTTTGCCGTGTCCGTGGCACTCGAGGTCGATGGAGTGCTCGAAGCGGGCTGCATCGCCGATCCCCGAGCCGCCTCGGTCGCCATCGCTGGCCGCAACCAGGGCGCCACACTCGACGGCCAACCGCTGCGCGTCTCGTCCACCCGCACACTTGACCAGTCCTTGTTTCTCACCGGATTCGCCTATGACCGGCGAGAGCGTCCGGACTTTTATCTTTCGCGGGTGCGCACAGCGCTCGTGGCCGGGCAGGGCCTGCGACGATGTGGGGCCGCAACCCATGACTTCCTGCACATCGCCGCCGGTCGCGCCGACGTCTACTGGGAATTTTCGCTGGGAGCCTGGGACGTCGCGGCCGGTATTTTGCTGGTCTCCGAAGCGGGTGGCATGGTCACCGACCTTTCCGGCGCATCAGTAAACATCGCGAGACCGCAGATCCTGGCCACAAACGGATGGGTCCACGAGGCCGCTCTGGCCCTGCTCGGCATCGAGTCCCACTCGCCCAGCGCATCCCGAGAGAAGGCATAGACCCCATCCCGTGGGCGCGGTTGGTACACTCCGCGCACCCAGGGCCGGTCCCGGGTCATCCGGGGAATTCCCCGAGGAGCAAAGCGGTGGGCATCTCCGTCGGAATCGATCTCGGAACCTCCAACTCTGTCGTGGCAACCGTATGGGACGGACAAGCCGTCGTCCTGGCCGATGCGGAAGGACGCTCCGTCCACCCCTCGGTAGTGGCGTTCGGATACGGAAACTCGGTTGTGGTGGGCGCTCCGGCACGACAACAACTCGCCTACGCCCCCGACAACACCATCTTCTCCGCAAAACGCCTCATCGGCCGGCGCTTTGGCTCGGAAGAAGTCGACCGCATTCGGCGCTCTGTCAGTTGGGGGGTCGCTGAAGGGCCCCGCGGCGACGCCCGTGTGCGGGTCCAGGGCAAGGTCTACGCCGTCCAGGAAATCAGCGCTCACGTGCTCTCGCACATGAAGACCATCGCCGAGCAGGCCACGGGCCAGACCGTCGATGGTGCCGTCATCACCGTCCCGGCCTACTTCAACGATCAGCAACGCCAGGCCACCCGAGACGCCGCCGACATCGCCGGTCTCAAGTGCCTGCGCATCATCAACGAGCCCACCGCCGCAGCACTCGCCTACGGCTATGGCCAGGGGCACCGGCAACACATCGCGGTCTACGACCTGGGCGGCGGTACCTTCGACATCTCTATCCTGCGCCTCGATGACGAGCTGTTCGAGGTCGTGAGTACCGCCGGAGACACCTTCCTCGGCGGCGACGATTTCGACATCGTCATCTGCGACCATCTCCTGGCGGAGTTCAAAGCCCAGACCGGAATCGACGCAACGGAAAACCGCGCAGCCCGCGCCAAGCTCCTCGACGCCTCCGAACGCACCAAGCGAGCGCTGTCGAAGGTACCCGCTGTTGCGGTGAAGGTGCCGGGTCTCGCTCGCGACGAGAGCGGCAACGCTGTGGGACTGTCCACCACGCTCGACCACAACATCATCCAGCGACTCGCGATGCCGCTCGTGCAGCGCACCTTCTCGGTGGTCGACGAAGCGCTCGCACAGGCAAACCTGACCGCCCACCAGGTCGATGCCGTGCTGCTTGTGGGCGGCATGACCCGGTTCCCACTGATTCGCCAGGCCGTCAACCACTACTTCGGAAAAGATCCGCTCGACCATCTCAATCCCGATCAGGTCGTGGCCCAAGGTGCCGCCATCCAGGCTTGGAACCTCACCAGCTTCACGGATGCCCCCGACGCCGTGTTGCTCGACGTCACGCCCCAGACCCTCGGCGTGCGCACGGTGGGTGGTTTCGTGGAGCCGGTGGTGGAACGCAACACACCGATTCCCACATCGCTCACCAAGGTGTTCCACACGGCCCAGGACCTGCAGAACGAAGTCCGCATCCAGGTGTTTCAAGGCGAGAGCCGTATGGCTGCCGACAACGAGCTGCTTGGAGAGTTTGTGCTCTCCGGACTGCGGGCCGCACCGCGGGGTGAAGTGAAGGTCGACGTTACCTTCGCTCTGGATGCAGACGGGATCGTGACCGTCCAGGCCACCGACCGCGAGACCGGTCGGGCCGTCGACATGACTATCGAAGCCAGCTCCAACCTCACGCATGAAGAGGTGGAGGAGATGCGCTTCGACGAAATCGGATTCTGACCTCCGCCTTCAGGAGCTTCCATGGAAGCCAAACGCCGCCTCCTCAACGAGATCAAAGCACTGCACCAGCTAGTCGATGACATCGACTACTACGGAATCTTGATGGTAGACCGGGACTGCGCACCCCATGAGATCGGCGATGCCTATCGGCGAGAGTCTCGGCGCCTTCATCCCGACCGGATGTCTTCCCTTGAGAACGCCGCGGCCACCAAGCAGGCCAATGTGATCTACCGGCTGGTCAACGAGGCCTATCGGGTCTTGAAGGACCCCGAACAACGAGGGCAGTACGACATTCTTCTCACCGACGGCGTGATTCGAATGACCGACGACGCCCGCTCGGGCGCCAACGACCAGAAGCGAGCCAACGATCCGTCCAACGCAGCCAAGCACCCCAAAGCCGAGAAATACTGGGCCATGGCCTTGTCGGACTGGGAACAGAAGTCGTACCGGGCGTGCGTGATGAACATCCAGTTCGCGCTCAACTTCGAGCCCGGAAACGAAGTGTTCAAAGAGTGGCTCACCAAAGCCAAAGCGGCCCGCGACGAGGCCGAGTCGAAGCGCGAGAAGAATCCCTACAAGCTGCGAATCATGTAGGCTGCGGCTGTCCTGGACCGCAGAGCAACACCGCAGTACGCGCCACAATCAGTCCTGTGAAGGCACCAGCAATCGAGCCAACCGGAAGCCTACACGGTCTTCTCGAGCCGACGGGTCGAGTCCCTGACGCTGGCTGAGCGCGCGCTGAAGGCCACGACTGCGCCAGGACGCGCCCCGAGCCGTGCGAAGAGCCCCTGCTTCCTCGTCGGGCCACACAAGCACCGGCCCCTGCACACGGGCGCCTGGCCGAAAGACGTTCTCGCACCACTCATGCACATTTCCGGCCAAGTGGCGACAACCGTAGGGGCTCTCATCAGCAGGGAACGCCTGGATGGATGCCGGCCCGACGGGACGTGCGCGCGACGACCACACGCAAGCACGCGACGGGTCTCCCCCCGGGCCCCAGGGAAACGGACGACCATCGACTCCGCGCGCCGCCTTTTCCCACTCGAGCTCGTGTGGCAGACGCCAAGCGACTTGGGTGCGCGTGGCTTCCCAAGCCGCAAAGGCCTTGGCAGCATGCCAGGACACGCCCACCACAGGGGCATCGGGCACGCAGCCCACAAGCGGAGCCTGCGACAGTGTGTACAGCCCGCTGGCATCGGGCTGCCAGCTGTGCGCCGCACCACTGGTCGATGACCACCGAATCGGAGCCCAGCGCTGGGCGTCCTCGCCCAGCGAGGCCGACACCAGATGGTTGAGAAATACGAGATACTCGCGGTTGGTGACCGGGTTGCGGCGCATCACCACCCCATCCACCCACACCGCCACGAGACCGCTTCCCTCGTCGCCCACCCACGCCTGTCCGGCCGGGATGTAGCAGTCGTCCGGTCCAAGAGAGGCCGCAGCGGGCAAGTGAACCGGGCGCACAGGCCGCTCCGCATCCTGCTGGCACTGCCAGTGTGCGCCACGATCGATCTGGATGGGCAGCCGCACCTCTGCACAGCCGGACACCCGTATCCGCAGTCGGTAGCTCCCCATCGGAAGGGGAACCCCGTCGAGCGGGCCATCACCGAGAGAGCGAACGGCCACCGGGCGCAGCCGGCGACGGTGGTTTGCATACCGCTCGAGGAGCACCTCGCCCGATGGCATCGCTTCTGCATGGGCGGTCGACCAGGAGAGCGAGAGGGACCCCATGCCACTGAGCCAGGTCAGATACTCCTGGCGAACCGGATGGGTTTCAGGAAGCTTGCCGAGGTGCTCCCGCAAGCGCTCTTCCGCCATGCGACGGGTGGCCTCATCCCCTCTGGCCTCTGCCTCGTCGTGATCTTCCCGAAAACACCGGGCCAAGATGGCTCGAGGGCCCGGCTCATCGGGAGCCTGCGCGGTGGCTGCGTGTAGAAGCTGCCGGCGCTCCAGCAGCTTGTAGCGAGCCTCGCGTTCCAAGACGTCGGCTCGGTCTTGCATCTCCCAGAGAGCATGCTTGTCTTCTTCCGGGTCCCACGGCGACAGCTCACGGTCCAGCTGCTCCGCGCGCTCTCGAAGCCGCCTCGCCCGGCCGAGCAGCAACTGTGCATCATCCACCCGACTCTCGGCACGCTCGACGAGTCGATGCACCCGCTTGCGGGTCTCGGTTCCATCAAGCCAGGTATCGACCGCCTGGCCGAGCTCTTCGGCGGATGCGTAGCGGCGCTCGGGCGTGCGGGCCATGGCACGCTCGACGATGCGAGCCAGTGGTGC
>CAJWOS010000041.1 GCA_913044235.1 uncultured Pseudomonadota bacterium | reverse complement strand
CCGCTCCGGCAGCGGGCGCATCCGGTACGGCCAGTCCCGTGATCGCGAGGTGGTGCCCAGGAGCCCCAACGACCATCCGTACGTTGGTGTCGCCCTGTAGCCGAATGCTCAGAGCACTGGGGGCATTCACCATGGGCCAGGTGCTGTCGCGAAGACTGATCCTCGACCACCTCCCATCGACCGCAAGCACGCTTGTGCCGCACATGCCGAAGAGCGAGAGCGCCTCGCCCTCACCAGCCACCTGCTCAAGAGCATGACAGCGGCGAATGGCGACCTGCTCGATCCGACGGAAGCGCAGGACAGAAAGAGATGCGCAAGCTTCGAGCGTGACTCGCTGTGCAGTGCCCAGCTCCAGCCGTTCGATCGCCGACCCGTGAAGTTCCAGTCCACGTGTGGTCTCCAGATGGGTGATATCGAGTACCTTCTCGCCCGGAAGCGAATGCAGAACCAACGTGGGCGCTGGCTCTGCTGGCAGAGACGTACCCAGCCAGAGACCATTCCAGGGCTGCCGACCCGGACCGCGGGTGCGAAGCTCATGAAGCCTCGCTCTCGGCGCGGCTTCATCCAGCCAGCACGCATCGAGGCTCGCCACACCGCCGTGCACGCGAAGTGCGGGAGCAGCGTCCAGCGAGAGGTGGACCTCAGCACCTCTGGAACCCTTTCGACCGGCATTCGCCTTGGGCGGAGGCAGCATGAGCACCTCGAGCTGGCGCGCGTCCAACACACAGATCCAGGGCGCCAACGGAAGGCGAGAGAGATCCAGCACCTTCACAGAGGGAGGCACGGTCACCTCGATGGCCCGCAGAGGTGGACCACTCGCGAGGGGAACGATCGTGATTGCGGCCGCCGAGTCTGGGAGGCGAACACTCGCTCCACCATCGCGCTCCGCGGGAACCACCACCTGCTGGGCAGCAAGCGACAAGTGATTCACAGATGCAGCGGTCATGGGACCTCCATGGGGGAATGGGAACAGAGCCGGGCTCGTCGGAGCGCCCTGCACACAGACGCACGTGGACGTGCACCGAGGACAGTGGCGGATGTCGTTTTGTGTTTCCGAGTACGATCTTTGTGGGACGTGGCGTGCCAAACTTCCGCACACGGACCGGCCAGAAGGGGCTCGAAAATTACCAATGGAGCGAACACAGCCTCCGGGAGCGGGAGCAGACCACTCCGATTAGCAACGCGCACACCCGATGTGTCGGACAACCATTGTCCGCCCAATCAAATCAGTACGGATGGATGGCGCTCGATCCGACGCCCCACATCCGGGTACCGGCGTGCAACAACATCCACTGGACCATCGGTCCTCCGGGTCTGCTCTCTCCCGACCGGCCTGCTGGCGCTACGCGCCGTACGCGACACCCACTGTGGTCCAGCCTGGACGCCACACCGGGGCTCTCCCCGCAGGCCCTCACCGAGGCACATGGCCCACCTTCGAGTCCAACGTCCACCGCAAATGGCAGCCGACTCTGCTCCAGTCGCGGAGCCCGATACCCGCGTGTGTCCCTCACCACACCTCGACGTGCAGCTCATAAGAGCCCTGGTTTTGCGAGCAGCGAACGCCCCCCTCCACGATCAGCGTGTACTCACCAGACACCTGCGCGGTTTGCTTGACGGTGCCGCAGACCTTGCCGTCCGGGCAATTGTCGGTCCCGCGGCCAAGGACCTGCCGGCAGCCCTCCGGACTGAGCAACACAAATCGAAAGCCCCCTCCGTCTTCGACCGGCATCACCGCTGCGCGGAGCTGCTGTCCCGCCTCCAGTTGCACCGACCAGACGTCGGCCTGCATCCCGTCCTCACTGCAGGCCAACGTGCCTGCAAACGGCTCCGCCACCTGCACCGCGCTGTAGTCTCTCTCTGAACGAACATCCGGACAGTCCGCATCGTAGAGACTCGAGACGTGGTGCTTATCACTCACCACGAAGTCCAGTGCGTGGTCCGAAACATGGAATCCGGGGGGCTGCTCTCCAGCGCCACTGTCTTCCACGTTGACCACCACTTTCGTGACCAGTGACTCGCCCACCTTTGTGCCGAGAAGAACAACCTGATCGTACTCCTTCAAGCCAACCGACATGTGCTCACCGAAGCGCACAATGCCGTGGGTTCCCTCTTCTGCCCGGAGAAAGCCCATCCCCTTCTGCGGAACGCGACACGCAGAAGCATCCGCCTCCGTCGCTTCAAACCGGTAAGTCCACACGGCTTCGCCTCCGAGGGCCTCACTTCCCACCTCGGCATCGAGCTCCGCGTCCGAGCTGCCGAGGAGCGCCGTGTCGATCCGGCAGACCTCACCACCCGCTTCCGAGCGCTCTTCATAGCGAACGTCCCCCGTGATCTGGTCGTCTGAGAGGTCGAAGTGGAAGGAGGCACTGGTGAAGAAGGCGTCCGATGAGTCCACATCGTCTGCGGTCTGCTGAACCAGCGGCCGCACATTTTTGACGGGCATGCGCGGGGGACTCGAGACCGCCGCTTCGGTCTTCAGCGAGGTCTGCCACTCTTCCGTACCGATCGCAGGGTCACATGCCGAGAGGTTGGTGGCGCCACACAAGAGGAGGAGGGGGGTAGGTGCGATGCGCAGCGTCATGGTGGGCTCCAGGAGGGAAGAATGTCTACAGGCCTCGCTGTCCCTCCCTGTCCGCAGCCGCGTGAGGGACTCCAACCTGCGCAATCTTCATCACTGGTTCGCCCGCATTCTGCCGTTGCAGCTTTGCTGCAACAACGCTGCAAACAAGCCTGAGTTGGGCATTTCGAGCAGAACGACGGAGACCTCGCACCAACGGTTGTGGTCGCACAACCCACTCTCGCAGTCATCCACACGACGGATGCAGACACCCCTCACAGGGCAGCCCACACTCCGTACCGCTCAGCAGCACTCGATGGAGTCAGACGCACACACACTGCAGGCCCGCTCTTCGGCTTCGCCCGCCACGTAGATGTGGGTTCGAATCAGGATGTCGTCTTCCTCGGTCGACACAATCGTACACAGCTTGTCGGCCTCCGGGCAGCCTCCATCCTGCAGAGTTCCGTTCTGCTCGAGACAGTCGGCTTCAATCGTTTCTGCATCGAGCGCTCCGGCGCCGAGGCTCACCGTCTCCAGGCAGAAGTCGGAGCCATTGGCCGAAACGATGAGGCATCCTTGACCTGGGGTTTCACAGACATCCACTTCCGCTTCCACTTCCGCTTCCATTTCCACTTCAGTGGTGGTGGCCACAGAGTCTGCAGACTCCTTGCTGGAATTGCACGCCATCGAAAACAGGGCGCACGCAGAGACCAGGAAACCGATGGACAAACGGCGCATCGCACCCTCCAAATGACACAAGAGGCAAAATCGGACCCTCATTAGCCCAAAACCGTCCCTTTGTCGCTTCCAGAGGGCCCCGCCGCGGTTGCCTGCGATGAGCCTCGCCTGCAGCAGTCTGCCTGCACCGATCTACGAGCACAGCCGGCGCCCCATTCCTTGCGGATCTCTTCTTCATCGCTCTGCTCGCAGCCAAAGAACCCAACGTCTGTTCCGTTGGCTCCGCACCTGGGTTGGGTCGGGACGCTCTTCTGCACCCCAGATCGAGCTCAACGGCCGGAAAGCAAACCGAAGACCCACGGAGCAAACCAGGCTTCCAGCGCCGCCGCCACCACAAGAAGGGCGAACGCGACAAGCAGCAGCATTCCCACTGCCATCATCACCTGGGCCAGCCGGGAATCCGTGGAACCATACTTGGACATGCCGACGGAGCCGAAGATCCCACCAATTGCAGCGATGCAAAAACCGAGCGCCTCCGCGGTGAGGTGCGGCAGAACACCCACCACTGCGCCCGCGAAGACCGTGGAGTCCGACAACGACCCGGCATCTACGGCCCGCGATCCAAGCACGGTGAGCACCGTGGCCCACACAGCAGCGTTCCAGCTAAGCACCAACATGGCACCATAGGCACGGTACACCGTTGCGATGGCAAAAATACCCACCATTACGGATAGATTGTGGGCGAGGATGTTTGGCAAAGAGGAGAAGTGGCCCTCCTGCAGCAGCGAGCCATCCGGCGAGATGGATCCGACATCCACCACCGCACCGAAGGATGCTTCGAGAGGCTCAGCCACGAACCACTGGGCGATGACCAAGTACCCCGCAAAGGAGCCCAGAAAGAGCGCCAATACACTCAAGCTCGTTCGACGGTTCACGACAGTCGCGGGCACCTCTTCTCTCCAGATCAGTGATCGGTTCTCATCGAGGAGCGTCACAAGGTGGTCTCGCAGAGAGGCCGCGAGCAAAAACACACTGATCAATCCAGCGTACTGGAGCTTCAGTGCCCGCAGAACGAAGAACGCCACCAAGGTGAACACCAGCCCATGAACAGCGAGCCGCCCACAACGACGTCTCAGGGACCCCTCCAGATCAAGTGTGAAGAGTCCACCCACAAGTGTCTGGTCGGTACGAGCTGCTGCCATTCAACTACTCCCCGGAGTCCCAAGCCTCCTCAGCGAGCGTATCGGAGTATGTCAGCCGGGTCTCGGCAACCGTCACCAATGGCACGCGGTCTGCAATCGCAGGATCAAGTCCAGCGGTGTCTTCGAGCTTGGTCAGGAAGTACTTGGGAAAGCCGCGAAATAGGAGTCGTACGTCGATCTGAAGCGACGAGGAAGTGGCCTGGGGCAGACCATAGCGACGCTGGACCGTCTTTCCGGGGCGGATCATGTAGTGGCACTGCCAGTTGGCAGACCAAGGAAAGGGCACCACCGCCACGCCCGCAGGCATCTGGCCTCGGTAGATATCGGAGCAGGCCGCGGTCAGTTCGCTGCGTCGCGCATCCTGCTCTTCCGGGTCGCTCAGTTTCGCGAAAACCGTTTCTGAAAGCATGTACTGTGTGAATACCGTGAGATCTGGGTCGGAGCCTGCCTCCGTGGTGTGCTTCGGGAAGGCGTCCCGGAGATTGCCAGTCTCGTCGAGGGTGCCAGACTCGTAGAGCACCACCCCTGGTCGTCTCGCACCACCACCTCCAACCAGAGCTGGCGCTCCGCGGTCGCTCCAGACGGCAGGGCGTGTCCCGCAAGGTTCTCCACGTCTACAACGAGCTCCCTGGTGTCGGCATCCGTTGTGACCGTGAGCGCCGCCGACGACCGGAGCATCTCGGCGGTCTGCACCCGTAGTTCATCGTATCCGGGGAAGACCTCCGGAGGCAGCAGCGACGCATCGACACCGGTGAAGACGTGCCGGTGCAGCTATCGCTCCGGCGCACCCGGCGCGGCCTGCCCTCGATAGGTGGGCATATGGCAGCTCTGGCAGTTCTGTTCGGCGTCTGCATCCGGACTGACCGTCCACTCCTCGAAGGTCTCTTCCACCAGAGCCCCCTTGGGATTGGTCACGGCCTGACAGCTGCTGCAGACGTCGGCCGACGCGTGAAGCTCGCTGTACATCGACAGCCATCGGCGTGTCGAGTCGCTCCTCAACGGCAGCGCAAGCCGCCAGCTCGTCGAGGCCACTGGTGGTACCGGGCGCGCCGTCGCGGCATGGTCGCCCGGAGGCATCGGTGCGCCCTCACCCACACCGGGCCCCGCTACCTTGCATACGAGAACGCTGCGCACCGGGTCACCCGCTGCCCCCCGTGGCACAACTTGTGATGCCGCCACCCGAAGCAATCGCACCCAGAATCACCACGGCGCTTCGGTAAGCCAGAACAGAACGGTTCGTCTGTGTGTGTGGTCTTGTCACAGGAGTACTCCAGCAAGACGACCCCAACGATCTGAAGTTCGCTGGCCGGCCAGCGGTACCCAAGTGCATCGCTGAGGCCTCAGCGTGTCCCGTTCCACCAGTCGCAGTCCGGGCGACCCAAACTCCCGAAACGATTCCGAAAACGCACCGCGCACACCCGTGTTGGGAATGCGCCCGTGAGCCCACTCCAACTCGGTCAATCCCAACACACAATCTACTGCTGTCAACCATCGAGCCGTTCCATGCACAGACCATCATGGCCACACATGCTGTGACGAAGTCGATCCCGATGCACCTTGAGTGGACACCACCCAACCAGTCACGCTAGCGAGCCTCTCATCACGACAGGCCGAGCCGCGCAGGAGCATCCGATGAACGCAGGAAGACGATCCGCCCTACTGTCTGCCACTCTCGCCTTTGGAGGCTGCGACAGCTGGGAAGAGGACAGCCGCTACAGCTACCCTGTCTTCTCCGATGACGGTGCCGGAATCGCTGCGGTGTACATGACCTTTGAGGCCCAAGACACCACCACGCACACCCGCACCCGGAACCATGAGACCCAGGTGCTCATGAAAGAAGACACGTCCAGCACCGTGCCCACCGCCATCACTTCTCTGATGCTGGGCCAGGTGCGCGATCTGTTCTTCATGCGGGATGAGGAATACATCATCCTGGGTCGCCACAACGATGAGGTTGAGCGCAGCGACGGCAGCTCCGAGCGCACCATCTGGTACGACCGCGTCGACCTCGACGGAACCGTCACCAACATCGCTGGCGGCAGCACCTACCTGAGCATGCTCTCCTGTGATGGCGGCAGCTCGTCGTCCTCGACCGCCGGCCCCCTCAAGGTGATTCCAAGTCCCGATGGCACCGTGTTGGCGCTGTTCGAGTCTACGTCTTCCTGCAGCGAGCGCAGCATGCAGGTCACATTTCTCGACGCTGCAGACTTGTCGGTCCTCGACGGGCCACACACCGTCCCCGATGTGGAGCCCACCTGGTCGGGCGGCACTCCGTGGTGGGCCACCGTCGACCTCGCCTGGACCGCCGAAAACGGCTTTGCCGCCGGGTTCTGGGGCGCCAGCGCGCCTGTAGACCACCTGAGCGCCACCACCATCGAAGTGGGTGGCACGGTCACCGAAGCGGTCATCATCGCCATGGACTGCTTCTACCCAGCGACCACCAGCAGCTCCACCAACGCCGATGGCGATGGGGTGGAGATCAATGAACGCACCGGCACACTCAACACCAGCGCCACCAGCTATGTCGGTGCCTACGGCTGCAGCGAATGAATCGAGCGGGTCTGCCGGTCCTGATGTGCGTGTCGCTCGGCTGTGCGGGTCCCACAGTGCATCGTGGACCCGCCCCATCGAGCGACCTCGTGACTCCCTTGGTCGGCGGCTGGCGTATCGAAGGCCCCACTCGAAGCGACTGTCCGGCGGGCGTCGATCGGAGCCTGCCGCGGGGGGAGACCACCTGGACCGACCGTGCGGGGCGCCTGCATATCGCTTCGAAAACACAGACCACACCTGCAGTCTCCCTGGTACCCGCAAGCGACCGCCACTTCACAAGCCAGACCGAAGTCGCCTTCCCCGGATGCAGCGGTCGAGAGGTCTTGACCCTGGAGGTGGCGCAGCTCGACCGGTCATGGGCTCGCGGCCGCTACGTCGCCATCTTCGAGCACGATGGTGGTCCGGGCTGCGACCGCTTGCTGCACGAAGCCCACATGACCGACCGTTGCGAGACGCACATGGAGTGGCAAGCCCGACGGCTGTGAGGCGCCCTCAGGCGGGGTCGGGGGTTGGCAGTCGCTCAAGACAGACTCGCGCGCCATCTCCAGTGCACTGAATCGTGGCCTGCATCGGGCGGTCGAGGGTCCACCGGGGCGCGGAGGGCAGCAAGGATAGCGTCGCTCCGTCGGCACCACTCTGCGCTTCGACCACGCCGGTCGCATGGCTCTTCTGCCCGTTGACGTCGAGCACATAGCGGCCGGAGAAGCGCCCCGAGAAGGGCCTGCGAAAATCAGGCAAGGCCGGGCTGAAGTGCAGGTCGCATACCGGCACACTGCGGGCATACTGCTCTACCCTGGCATGCACCAGCTCCAGGGAATCGCCGCTGCGGCGGAAGCGGTATTGAAGCGTGCGAACGGGATGGTACTGCTCGAGCCACACCTGTTCTCCCTGCTCTCGTCGAGACCAGGCCTGATGGGTTTTTGCGTTGTGCACAGTCTCAATACCTGCTGCAGTCGTGCGCTGCTCCCAGCTGCCCACCGCCACACCCGCCTGGGTCTGAATCAAGGCAAAACGCAAGGGGGCCACACCGAGCAGGCGCTGAATGCGACGGCGCTTGCCGTTGATGGTGATGGTGGCGTGCTGCGCAGGGGCCTTGTGGGACAGGTCGAGGGCCACCAGGAAGGCGTCTCGGCTGTGTCCCATGGTCGAAGTGTTTCGGAGGCGCTCGAGGCGGCTCGGGTGAGGGCTCCGCCAGGTGACCTGGGTCTCTTCGCCGTCGAGGTTCTCATAGGAAATCGCCACATCGATCTGCCGGTCGGTCGACCGGTCGTCCACGCGCACGCGCGACCACTTGCGGCGGACCGTGACCTCCGGCAGCCAGTCGTCCAACCCGTCACGCTCGGCCACAATGGACTGCTCGAGGGTCTCTTCCCGTGCGTCCTTGGCGAGCCAGAGCGGCCCATCTGGGGTGGTGACCCGAGCGTACTCGTGCATGTTCCAGTCGGGATGGTCGGAGACCATCATCAGGTCGATGTCGTAGCCGACGCCGAACACCTGGAGCGGCATGACCGGTTCCGAGCCCTGCGCGGGACCCGTGTAGGACACCCCAGCTCCGCGCTCCTGGCCAAAGGCATCCACCCGCTGTCGCGGCGTGAGGACCGGTCCACCTGGAAGGAAATCCTGGATGCCCAGCACACGGGCGAGGCCATCCAGCATGGAGCTCTTGGGCGTGGTCAAGGGGGCATCAGACATGGCGCGAGCGTAGCCACCCGTGCAGCGACCGGCCAGCCGGACCACCCGACCTGCCGTCGCTTCGATGGGCCCAGCAGACGTCTGAGCCCTCGGAACGGTCCCCCGTGGGAATGAAATACAACGCTCCATAAACGCGTCCGGCACGCTCCAAGACGAGGGACACATGTACACAACCACCCTGAGCCTGTTGTTCTCTTTCTCTCTGCTCCTGCCAGTGAGCCGTCTGCTCCATCGACTCTACGGCCCTCTGGCCTCCGGCGCGCATCTCACCGGCTGCATGCTGGCCTACCTCTTGCTGCCGCTCGGCTCTGTTGTGGCAGTCATCGCCACGGCCGGGGTTGGACTGCATGCCTATCGAGAGGAGCAGCGCAGAATGCTGGGAGAGCTTCCGCTCAAGGGGCCCCGACGATCTTCGCCCTCTGCGTTCTTCGCGCCGCTCCCACTGGGCGCCGCGGAAGGCATCCAGCGGGAGTGAATTCAACGCTTCGGTGAATGCACTCGAGACTCCTTTCGGTGGGATTGACCGGCTTGGAGGCGGTCCGATAGAGTGCCGGCAAGACGCACGCCCGTCGTCCGCTGCTCATCGTCACATCAGGGTATGATGGGCAAGGCGCCGTGCTCTTTCGCTGTGCCTCACCAGACCAAGCGGGACTCCATGGTCACCCAACCTCCGCGTGCCCTTCGCCCAGCCGCATACCTCTTGCTCGCATGCCTACCTGGTGTTGCGCTCGCGGTGGACACTGTCTCCGACCTGCCGGGTCCAGCCGCCGGCAACGAGTCCGATCTGCCCAGCTCCTCGAGCCCTTGGGGTGCCACCAGCGAGGCGCGACTCTGGACCGCGCAGCTGGGCTGGGTGCGCCGCCCGTTCTGGGGCATCACGCGCCTCGATGACTGCACCGGCAGCAACTGCGCTACGGAAGGCCCGCTCCTGTCGAGCCTCACCTATATGCACCTCGGCGGTCAGCAGGGTCTGAGTCCGCGCATCACGGTGGGTGGCGCCACCCTGTTGCAGCTCTTCGGCAGCGCAGCCGTACCGTCTCTCGAAGCGGCCGTGCCCGACCTGGGCCGACCCCGAGTCATGGACTTGCACGCATTTGGCCGGGTCACCCTGCTGGAGACCCCCCGCACCGCCGTCGCCGTGGTTCCATGGGTGACGATGGATGGCAGCATCCTCGGAGCCGAGGGCAACGGGCATAGTCTCGTCGGTGCAAGCACGTCTCTCGCCGGACGCATGGTCTGGGGCGTGCGCTCCAACAGCGTCACAAGCACTTCCGTGCCCATCTGGACCACCATCGCAGAAGTCGGTGTTCGCTCCACGCTCGGCCTCGATCGCGATGGCCCCATTGGAACTCGGCAGCGAATCAAGCTCGAAGGTCGCCTGGGTGGTTCCTACATGGTCACCCCCACCATCGCCGCCATGGGAGAGCTCCAGCTCCAACAAACCGAAGTGGAGAGCATCCCGTATTTTGGCACCGAGCTGAGAGCAGGCGCTCGCCATCGCCTGACCGAGAGGTTGGAAGTCTCCGGCATGCTCGGCTGGGAGCCTACGAGCGCACCGGGCGACGCGCACCCTCGGCTCGTGATGGGAACTCGCTGGCTGCCAAAGCAGATCGACAACAGCATCGAGGGCAGCAGCAATGCGGTGACCCTGCAAGTGGTCGACCTGCAAGGGTGGCCCGTCCTCGCCACCGTCTCGGACAGCAGTCGCACCGTGTTGCCCTCCCCTCCCGGCTTGCCCGGTGAGACCCGCGCCTCACTCCCCACCGCCACATCCAACGTCTGGGTGACCGCTCCCGGCAAAGCGACTCGTCAGCTGATCGACGTTCGGAACCGACCCACCGCCCAGGATGTCATCCTGCCTCCCGCGGGCGGTAATGGCTTGTTGTGGCTGCGAATCGTGGATCTGGACGGCCTCCCGATGGAGCGAGCCCGGGTACGACTCAACGGCGAGAACCTCGGGATGGTCGAGTCCGATGGATCGATTCGCATCGAGGGTCTCTCCAGCACTCTTGCCGAGATTCAGGTGGCTGCTCCCGGCTTTGAGCGTCGCTATGTGCGCGTGCAGGTCGCACCCGTCACCGAGCAGTCCAAGCCCGAGCGCATCCAGCTTCGGCCGCCCATCGGGCAGGTCACGGTGGAAGTCAATGGGCCCAGCGGTCCCCTGCCCAAGGCACAGGTCTCCATCCTCTCGCCCGTCGCCGACTCACGCACACTCGCTCTCAACGACAACGGCAGCGGCACGACCATCCTGCTGCCGGGTCGAAACCTCTTGCGCGTCGAGCATCCTGGATTTGGTGCACAGGAGATCGAGGTCGACATCAGCCCCACTCGGATTCGCTCGGAGACCGTTCGGTTCACGATGCGGCCTGCCGTCAAGGATGGCGGCACCATCGAGATGATCGTGACCGATACCGACGGATCGGCCGTCGAGGCCGCCCGAGTCCTCGTCAAGGGGCAGGAGCTGGGTCGCACGGCATCCGGCGGTGTGTTCCGCATCGAAGCCATGGAGACAGGCGCCCTGCCCGTCGAAGTCACCGCGGAAGGATTTCGCAGCTACGATACCGTCGATGTGATGGTCGAGGAGAAGTCATCTTCGGAGGTCATCGCTCCCATGAGCTGGGAAGCCGGCTCCGTGCGTGTGCTTGCGACCGGTCCCGAGGGGCCCGTGCCCGACACCGTGGTGCGCTTCGCCGGCCCTGAATCCGTCGACAGTCGCCGGGTGCGGGGAGACGGATTCCTCGACATCCAGCTGTCCGAGGGGTCTTGGACCCTGACCATCGACGCGCCCGGTCATGATGCCCAAGAGCGAACCATCGAGGTCCGCGCCGACGATACGCATCTCGAAGTGGTCGAGGCCGTGTTGTTGCTCGAGGATCCCGAGCCCGATGTTCGCCTGGAGCTGACAGTCCTCGACGAAGACGGCAGCCCGGTCCGGAAGGCCCGCGTCACCGCCAATGGCCAGTTCCTCGGCACGTCTTCCCAGACCGGACAGCTCCTCGTCGACGGCCTGTCCCCAGGACCAGTCGAGCTCGTGGTGCAGTCACCCCTGCATGCCGTCACGAGCGCGAGCATCCGGCTGCGGGAAGGTGCGACTGCCAAGCAGAGTGTCACGCTCAATCCAAAGCCCGGTATCGTGCGCATCCACGCAGAAAGTGCCGGCGAGCCCATCGATGCCTTCCTGCGCGTACTCGGTCCAAGGGTCTACCCCTCGGTGCGACTCGGACCCGATGGTGTGCGCGAGGTCCCGCTCCTGCCCGGAGAGTGGCAGCTGGTGCTCTCCCATGAACGCTTCGTCATTGAGACCCTAGATGTGGAGATACCCGAAGGCGGCGGTCCACCACAAGACTTGTACTGGAAACCTGAAGGCACCCAATATGGCGCGATCCTCGGCCTTGGACGAGTCCCGCTCACCATCCGCACCCTCCAGTCTGCCGATGACCGCCCACTCGACAGCAGCGTGCGACTGCTGGGGCCAGTCGTCATGCCTTCACAAAACACCGGTCCAGACGGAGAGCTTGTGCTCGATGTCCGTCCGGGCGCGTGGGAGGTCATCGCCTCTGCGCCCAACACGGCCATTGTGGGTGCCACGGCCGATGTGGGAACCGATGAGAAGGTTGCCCCAGTCGTGCTGCGCCTCGGTGCGGCACGGGTTGCCGTGGGCGACGTCGACGTGGTGCTCAACGAAGTGGTCGAGTTCGAGACGGGAAGCGCACAGCTTCTTCCGCTATCGTGGGGCCTGCTCGATGAGGTCGCGCACACTCTGCAAGTCAACCCCGGCTTGGTGCGGCTCGCCATCGAAGGGCACACCGACAACACCGGCACTGACACGGTCAATCGACGCCTGTCGCTCGCCCGCGCCGAAGCGGTCCGTTCCTACCTCGTGGCACAGGGGATCTCACCGAGCCGGCTCAAGGCCGAAGGCTACGGCTCCAGCATGCCGGTGGCCGACAACGCCACAGACGCAGGCCGCACCGCCAATCGACGGGTGGCCTTCCGCATCATCGATCAGTCCGAGGCTCCGGTGGCGTTGAGCGCCAGCTCGACAACCCCTTGACCGCGCGTCTCAGCGACAACGGAAGCCAACGGTCGGTGTGCTCTGGGACGCCCGGGCTTTGCTCACGGCACCACTGAAGTGCAGCAGCACCGGCTGGCCGTTCGAGCCCGCGCGGATTTCGTAGGAAATGGCACCTTCCGGCCAGGAGGTGGGCGCGGCAGACACCGGGGCCAGTCCCTTGCGGCCACAGTAGGTCGCAGCGATGGCTGGGGGAACCTGATCGGCCGCACCACCACCTGGCCTGTCGATGCTCCACCCCTTCACATAGTTCTTGTCTGCTGTACGTGTGCCGCGCATCTGCTCGGGTGCATACCGGGGGTTGGACTTCACCCAATCGGCGAACTGCCTCCGGGTGACGCGGCCTCTGGAGCGCGACGTCTTCTTGACCTCCTCGCGCTTCGGGAGTGCTACCTCCGCTACGATCGGCGATCCACCGTGAAACGGCACGAACAGCTCGGCGCTGGCCTCGCTGCAGGTCTTGGGGCAGCCATCTGCGCAGGGAACCTCGTCGGGACAGCGTCCACCGCGGACCACCAGCGTGTGTGCGCCAGGGTCCAGGTCGGACACCGTCCATGAAGAGCCCTTGATCCCAGTCCAGTCGCCGTCATCCACCCGCACCTTGTCCGCAGAGGCGCCAGAAATCTGGAGGGAGACCTCAGACGGCACGAACGTAGGGTAGTTCAACGAGATGGGATAAATGCCGGTGCCCTCCGACACCCTCTTTTCAGTGGTGGTGACCCCGCACTGGCTCGGGCGAACGCCATCGACCGGCTCGCAGCCCACGCCCACAACCACCTCAAAGGTATGTGGGCCGGGCAAGAGACTCTGTCCCATCGTCGTGGGCTTGCCGTCCACGAGCGTCTGGACCGGAAGGTCGGGCTTGTCTCCTTTGAGGGTGAGCTGAATCGGCCGTGGACTCGCACTGGCGACCGTACTGGACTCGGTCGGCCCAAAGTCCAGAAACAGGAAGCCGGCCAAGCCAAGCACGGCCGCCACGCCCAGTCCAACGAAGCTCGCCTTGGCCAGACGCGAGGTGGTCGCGACCGGACTCGGCGTGAGCGATGCGTCGGCGATGGTGTCTGCATGCGGAGATGCATCCTCCTCCGACCAAGCCGCGAGGTTGGGCGGCTTGGCCCCCTGCCCCATGTCTTCACTCTCCAGGTCTGGGAAGAACATGGTGTCGGAGTGTCCGCTCATGCTGTCATCGTGCACCATGACGGAGGGAACGCCCAAGGGCTCCACCTCAGGCAGGAAGCCGGTTCCCTTTTCAGCGTGCCGCCACAAAACGACCGCGGCTTCGCGGAGATCCCGAAGGCGCAGGTTCGGGTCGGGAAGCGTCATGGTCCGCACAAGCTCGCGCAGATCGTCTGGCACACCTTCACCCGGATCCAGCGCCCCGGTAGCCCGCTTCAAGGTGAGCAGGTGGAAGATCCCTTCGCGCATGTCCATCTTGGCCGGCATGGCAAAGGCCGGACGCCCCGAGAGGCACTCCCAGATCACCTGACCCAGGCTGTAGGCATCCCACAGCATGGGGTCGGTGGATTGGCGGCCCCCCCACTCGGGCGGTGCGTACGCAACTGTGCCCAGAGCACCACCGGACATGTTCATTGTGCGGGCGGCCCCTTCCGTCGCAATCCCGAAGTCGACCAGCGTGACATGGTCGCCATTCACAATGATGTTGCCAGGCTTTACATCCCGATGTCGAATGCCTCGGTCATGCACGTGTGCGAGGGCTTCAGCCAGCTGGGCCCCCACCAGTGCAGCCACGCCCAGCGGAAGGCGACCGTCCGACAACATCGCGTCGAGCGGTCGACCCTGACAGAACGCCATCTCGATGAACGGCGGCGAGGCGTCCATGTTGATGTTTCGGACCTTCACGATGTTCGGGTGGTCGAGCTGGAAGAGCAGCTCCGCCTCGCGAATGAAGCGCCCACGAATCTCCGGATCGTAGGCGAGGGTGGGGTCCAAGATCTTGAGCGCGGCACGAATTCGAGGCGCCGACCGGTTGAAGCACCGGTAGACGGCCCCCATGCCACCGCTTCCGAGTCGCTGTTCGACACACCAGACGTCGATGGGTGTTCCGGGTTCAAGACGCACGCGGGAGCTCCTGCTGGAACCCTGTATCTAATCGCTTCAAGGGACGTTGGAACTGTCTGTGCGCATCGCAGTGAGAACCATCGCCACCGACCCCATGTTCACCATCACGGGCTCGTGCATCGGGATGTTCACGAATCGTGTGTCGAGGTAGAAGTGGTCGGTCGGATAGTCGGTGCCATCCGGGATGATGTTTGCATCTTCCAAGCTGTACCGGCCGGTCTGCGGCCCTTCCGACTGAATCCCCGGCGGCATGAGACCCAGCCAAGTGTGCCAGCCCTGCAGGTGGAGCGGATTGATGATCGAGCGGTCGCCCAGGCCCGTAGTGTAGGCCAGGTTGAGCGCATTGGCGCCGAGCGACAGATCGAGCGCTGTGTGCAGCCACTGCTGAGTATCGTTGCTCTGGTGGAGCGCGTGCGCGAGCACCATCCCCTGGGCAAAGGTCGGGTAGCAGCCTGCGCCCCAGCTCGTGGGCGCCCAGGGGTGGTGCAGCCGGGGATAGGCATAGCTCTCACCTGCAGTCGCCCAGCTGTTCCCATGGGCGAGGTACGCCGTCGATATGGCGGACTTGATCAGATCGCTGCCCATGTCGTCGGGCAAGGACATGTAGGCCGCCGCCGCGTAGGCGCCTTCGTGATCTTCCTCGCCGCCCTGCGGGGAGTATTCAGCAAGATCCCAGTATTCGAGATAGCTCTCGTCACCAGTCATCCGAGCCATATGCGCGGCAGCAAATGCCAGCACGCGTCCCGCCGAGCTGTAGTCGTCGCCCATCGCATAGTTCCAGGCACGCAATGCAGCGGCTTCATACTCGTTGGCCTGCACCGTCTGGCCGAAGCCCTTCCACAGATGGGCAGCCTGGGCCATGAGACCGGCGGTGTAGAGGGTCATGTAGAGGTTCTTCTCGCCGGCGTACTGGTAGTACGGATCGCGCTCCGGCGTCTCGATGAAGTTGGGGTCGGCCATGCTCTCAATGGCTGTGCTCCAGCCCCACTCTCCCGCACCGCCACCCACACCGCCATCGCGGTCCTGCAGGTCGAGGAGTGGGCGCAGCGACCACGCCGCTTCGTCGAGCACATCGGGCACCCCGTTGATGCCCTCGGGTACGTCGAGGTCGCCGTCGCCACACTTCTGGGGCATGAGGTCGCAGACCATCATGAAGTCACGGGCGATGCTGAGGTGCACCCGCGGGTTGAAGTCTCCCGCATCGTAGTGCCCACCCACAACCGGACGGTCCGACATGTAGGGGATCTTGACGTCGTCTTCGTGGTGGCCGGGAATCTTCGTGTAGCGCGAGCTGGTGTCCTCCAAGGAGATTCCGGACCGCTGCCACAGCACACCGTACATCGCGACCCGCCACGCGCGATCCAGCGCGTCGTCGGCGATGCGGAAGGGGTAGGAATACCCCAGCTGCTCGGAGTAGACCCGGTACTCACCGGTGTCTTGCAGCTCCCCAAAGTCACAGGCGTAGACCTCTTCGCCAGAGTTGTCGAGGTCGTAGGGGCCTTCTCCCGCCGAGCCCACCTCGTGTCGGAGCTCGAAGGTTCCGCTCCAGACCACTGCATCATCGCTGGTCTTGCGCACCTCACAAGGAATGCCATCCGGCACATCCAGAGCTCCGCCGGTGCCCATCCACGCACCGTAGAATGCCCGCTTCATACGCACATCCGGCTGGTAGCCCTCCTGGTTGAGCTTCAGGTTGACGTTGAGCATGTTGCCCACGTCGGCACCGACGGTCGCGCGGCCCGTGGTGAGCGTGGGGCTCACCGAGAGGTCATACCGGCCCGACGGGATGTCGCTCGCAAACTCGAGATACATCTCGTGGCGGTAGAACTCCACGTCGAAGGGCCAGCCCGTGCCAGGGATGTAGACCTCAGGACCCGTTTTGCGGTGCACCACACTGGGCGTGAGCGCACCACCAGAACCCGACAGGCTGTACTGCGAAGGGTCGGTCAGAAGAGACTCTTCCACTGCTGTGCCCAAGGTGGCCTTCAAGATGTTCGGTGCCACCTGGGTGACGCTGCGCAGGCCCATGATGCTCGCGACCACCTCGTCGGTGACGTCGGGTTCGGGCATGTCGAGCTGGAAGGTGGCCGCGTTGGTGCCGGCGGTGAAGGGGTAGCCCCACCACGGCGAGCGGCGGTGGTACTCGGGATCGAGGCCATCCGGTACAGGGGCGCCACCGATGGCGCGCACCCGGTAGATGGCGCCGTCCCGCATGGGCGACGGCAGCATCAAGCGCACCACCCACTGGGTCTGGATCGCAGCGGTGGCCCCAATGATGGGAATCACCTCGGGCTCATTGGAGACCGCAAAGGATACCGGGTTGACGAAGTCGGTGACCTCGTAGGCCGGATCATCTTCGCTCATGATCTCGAAGCCCTCGGTGTGGACTTCGTAGTTGGAGAAGCTCGGACCGAAGACCAGCTCGATGGTAGTGTCGTCGATCACCCGTGCGTATCGGATTCCCATCACCGCGAGGAGGGTGCGCGGGTCGCTCGCGTCGTCGTAGGGAATGTCCAGCCAGTCATCCTCGAACTGCAGCATGTCTGCGCTACCAGAGGACCCATCGTCGGTCTTGACCTCGTCGTCCTTTCCGCAAGCAGCAAGCCCAGAGCATGCCAGCAATAGTGCGATGTGATGAATCTGGCGCATGGTTACCGCCCCCCGGTGAATGTGTTGATGGTGCCGCAATGCGTGCCGACCAGATCAGCAGTGTAGTCGCCTGCGTTCAGATCGTTGTCCGACGTGGCGTACGTCGCCAGAAATCCCTGTATCGAGCCTGAGAACGCAGTACCCGTCTCGGCATCCGGTGGCAGGATGCCCTCCGTGGGCTCCAAGGCCTGGCCGACCGCGCTGGTGGCACTGCCGTCGGCCCAGGCGTAGGCAAGCTGGCCATAGGTGGGATCCGCACCTGCGCCCACGTTGATGGTCAGCGCTGCAGCTCCCGGGGTCGACACAAACTGCCACTCCATGGGATTGCACGACAGCGGGCCGATGTCGGTCGTGATGGCCAAGAACTGCCGGCCATCGTAGGCCTCATCCGTCCAGGAGATGGCCTGCGTGAGCACATATTCGAGGGTGCCGTGCTCGGGGCGGCCCTCGACCTCTGTCACGGTGAGCCGACCCGTGGTCGTGGTGGGCAGCTCGTCGTCGGTGTCGGCCGCAACACTGTCGAGGCCAGTCTCTTCTTTGCTATCGGAGCCGCAGGCCACGAAGGCGTACAGGGGAAGCAGCAGGATCATTCGTCGGAACACAGGCCCTCCAGGCGGAGCTCGTTGTTGGTCTCGTCGCACTCTTCGATCACACCGGTACCCGTGCCATCGTCGTCGGCCACGAGGATGAGGGTGCCGGTGGGGATGTCGGTCATGGCCAGCTCGAGCACGATGCCCTCGGTGGCGTAGCCGGCACGGTGCAGGTCCTCGGCGGTAAGAACCTCGAGCAGCGTGCGAGATCCGTCGGTCTGCTCGGCGTACACGGCCAAGTTCACGCCATCGACCGCATCGGCGAGCCCTTCGTTGTTGGGGCTCAGAGCCACCTGGACCGTGCCTTCGCCACACTCCACTTCGCAGATGTCGTGCACGAAGGGCTTGGCATCCACGTACCTCGCACCCTGCCCGGCGTTGACGCGCAAGTCGCCGGAGCGGAAGGAGTTGTACTCGGGCCAGTTCTGCGGCGTGGGGCTTGGGATGCTCAGGTCGTCGTTGACGTTGGTGATCCAGTAGGCGTGCTGGTTCCAGACCTGGCGCGCAGGGGCCCATCCTTCGAGGGCCGCGATGACCGAGACGCCGGAGGAACCCACGGTGACGATCTCCGCTTCTCCGTCGCCATCGACATCGACGATGGTGGGGTACTCGTTGCCCGTCCAGGAGCTGTGCCCGGTCCAGCGCATCACATAGTCGCCGCTGTGGCCGCTGATGATCCAGAGGTTCACCTCGTCGGCGTAGACCACTTCGGCATAGCCGTCTTCTTCGAAGTCGAAGACGGAGGAACCGGTGCAGTTCGACGAGCCATCCGATGCCGGGGTGGCGAAGTTCAGCGTGCCGTCGGTCTCGTAGACCATGTAGTTGGACCCGCCGGGGAGTCCAATCTCCGGAATGCCATCGCCGTCGAAGTCAGCGATGGTGGGTGGTCCACCGCGGCCGTAGTCCATCAGCTCCCAGCCATCGATGAACTGACAGTTGTGATCGAAGATCTCGATCGCGTTGTTGCCTGTCGAGACAATCTCCGCATCGCCGTCTCCGTCGAGGTCGGCGACGCCCGGCCAGCCGTCGGAGATGCCGGTGGCACAGCGCCAAGTGCCGTCCCACTCCTGGATGTGGGCCCCCGTGACCGTCTCCAGGAGCCCGTCACCATCCAGATCGACCGGAACCGGAATGCCACCGGTCCAGTACGAGGCCGACAGGCCGTAGCCAATGCCGTAGGTCACGGGCAGCGTGTAGTCCGAGATACCCACCACGGACAGGTCGGTGCCAGCGTAGGTGGTCCAGGGAACCACGATGTCGGGTACGCCATCACCCTGCACATCGGCGATGGCCGGCGAGTGGGCGCGGCAACGGACGAGGGCCTCGGTGTTGACCGCTTCGATGGCCCCCGTGGCATCCAGGCGAGCGACCATGCACTCCGGCTGACTGGAGTTTCCGTTGCCGGCCGTCACCATGCCACCGTCTGGAGTGGTGAGCGGTGCCAGCAGGAGCACGATCTCGGGCTCGCCGTCGAGGTCGACGTCACCGATGGCCGGTGTGGATGCAGCAATGGCGGTCATGTCCTGCCCATCGACCACCCAGATCTGCCGCGACCAGTGCACGACCGTGCCATCGCCCGAGATCATCCGCAGGGCCACATCGGTGGAGAGCAGACTGTTGGAGACGGTCACGATGTCGGGCACGTCGTCGGCATCCACGACGCCGTCTGCGTTGTCGTCGGTGAATTGCCCCACCACCGGGGCAGACTGCTGTTCGGTGAGATGCGAGAACTCGTCGAAAGACGAGATGTTCCATTCCACCACGGGGGTGTAGGTGACCACCGGTGGCTCGAAGCGACAGGACTCGTCGATCTGGGTGAGCACTGCGGGGTAGAGCCGGTCCGGACACGCTGGCGGGACCTCGGGAATGGCTGGCTCTTCGACCGGCTCCGCGGGCGGTGCACTCGTGTCTTGTTCCGGCGGGATCGGATCGGAGAGCTTGGTAAAGGCATTGTCGGGTCCGGCACAGCCGGAACCCACCAAGATCACGCAGCAAAGTGTGTTCTGGATATTCATTCGCCGACCCCGTAGAAGGTGAAGATCGAGTCCGCAAAGTCGGGGTCTCGCTCACTGGAAGCGGTTCCACGCACCACGAGATCGTTCAGTCCGTCGCCGTTCATGTCGCCCGGCGAGACGTGGGCAGACCGCGCCCAGTCGCAGGTGCCCTGGTAGGCGATGTCGTTGGCGTTCGACCCTCCAAGGAGAGCGGTCGCCTCCGAGATGGCGTGGGTTCCGGTGGTGTCTCGACCCAGCCAGATGTAGGTGGCACCCACGCGCGCGGGGTCGTCAGAGACCGTGGCCCGAGCGCCCAGTGCAAGCTCGGCTCGACCATCTCCATCGGTGTCTCCGAGGACTGCGGGGCAGTTCACTTCCTGGTACGTCTCGTCGCCGATCAGCACCACCTGTGGAAGGTCGACCAGCTCGGACACGCCATCCGCAAGAGGCCCCCACACCACATGCGCTCGCCCGGCTCCGTAGGCTCCGATGTGGGAGGTCGCGGGCGCGAAGACAATGTCGGGGTGGCCGTCTCCGTTGAGGTCTCCAGGACCGCCGAGCCGCTCCACGATGTTTGTGTAGAAGACGTTGCTGACGATGTGGGTGTCGGCCTCGGCGGTGTGGTCGGTGTAGATGGACAGGACCCCGCCCCCGGCAGAGGTGCCGGTGCCAAAAGCGTCGCCGCTGGTAATCCCACGAGCGGTCACCACACGGTCTTCGAGACCGTCTCCGTTCAAGTCGCCCAGGCTCGAGGCGTTGGCGCCCAGCTGCTGGTTGGGTTCGCGTCCATAGACCTGATCGACCACGGTGAGCGCACTTCCTGCCGCATCCCAGCCCAGGTAGTCCACCCGTCCCGCAAAGTCATTGGCGCCCCGTGTTTCGGTCGAGTCTCCCACCGCGAGGAGGACCCGACCGTCCGAGTGCTGCCCCGCCGAGCGGAGTCCGGTCGCCTTGCTGGTCATCGCTTCGGTCGCCCGGTACGTCGCGTCGGCCTCCGACCAGTCCAAGGTCCCGGACACCGGACCCAGGAAGACGGCCACATCGGTATACAGCGCGTCGTCGATCGTGAGCAGACGCGGAGTGAGCAGGTCGTCGATGCCGTCCCCGTTGAGGTCGGCGACGGCCGTGCCCCACTCGCTCGCCCTGCGGTAGACGGTGTGTCCATCGCTGGACTCGGCCTCCTCGAAGAGGATGGCGTGCGCCTGGGTGGACAGGTCGTGCTGATTCTCGAAGCCAGTCGAAGAGCCGGCGACCGCTACATAGCTGATGGAGTCCGTCCAAGTACGGGCACCCACCACGAGGTCGGCAAGTCCATCGCCGTCCAGGTCACCGCCCGTGAGGGTCTCGGGCAAGGGCGTTCGGTAGTCGTAGAAATAGTAGGGAGACGTCTGGAACGACAGATCCGCCTCGTCGATTTCCATATCGACCTGGCTGTCGCAGTCCATCGACCTCCACCCCACATCTGGCTCAGCGGAGCCCGGGTAGCGGTCGGCGTTTTCATCGTCGCAGTCGGTAGACTCCAGTGCGGTATGGACTTCGTCGGGCTCACAAAGGCAGGCCTCGGTGCCGGGGAAGCCATCGCCGTCGGCGTCGGCGTAGTAGTCCACACAGCCGTAGGCATCGGCTTCATTGAGGTTGCCGTCGCAGTTGTCGTCTTGGGCGCTGAAGCAGCTCTCCTGCTGGCCGGGGTTTATGAGCGGGTCGCTGTCGTTGCAGTCCCCGCCGGTGTTGATCCAGCCATCGCCCGGATCGATGCAGCTGTACGCCTCTGCGGTGTCATCGCCGTAGCCATCGCCGTCGAGGTCTTGCATCCAGCGAATCGTACCCTCGGCCGAAGACTCATCGACCTGCCCATCACAGTCGTTGTCGATGTAGTCACAAAGCTCGGTGGCCGCCGGGTTGATTTCCGGGTCATTGTCGATGCAGTCCCACTTCTCGGCGCTGTAGCCTTCGGGCTGCTCACAGGCATCAAGGGTGACTTCGTTCTGGCCGTAGCCATCGCCATCGGTGTCGATGTACCAGACGCGCCCGCTCGTTGCGCCCTCTTCGTCTTCGACGCCGTTGCAGTTGTCGTCGATGCCGTTGTAGCAGACCTCCGGCGCGTCGGGATTCACGTTGGCGTCCTGGTCGTCGCAGTCACCGGTGAGCTCGGTGAAGCCGTCGCCGTCCTGGTCGAGCTT